>NZ_JBTVVN010000062.1:0-15394 GCF_054819755.1 Clostridium sp. DL1XJH146 | reverse complement strand
TGCATTGCTTTAAAAGCATTGTGCATTGTGCATTGTGCATTGTGCATTGTGCATTGCTTTAAAAGCATTGTGCATTGTGCATTGTGCATTGTGCATTGTGCATTGCTTTAAAAGCATTGTGCATTGCTTTAAAATCATTATTCATTGCTCTTATCATATTTTCCCTTTATTTCTGATAAACCTAGAAATAAATATAATAGAAATAAAGCCTAACAAAGCATAAACAATTGCAATATCTAAGAAAAAGCTTTCTTTTTCATATAAAGCATACAATACAATTAGCATAGTAATTTTTGCTGAAAACAAGTTAAGACCTAGTATTCTATCCCAAACAGAAGATGCTCTTATTAATCTTACAAGAACAAAAGCCCCTAATAGAGCTATACTTACCATTATTATTGTTAAAAACATTACACTCCACCTCTTTTAATGAACCTTTCAAAATCACCTTTTATTATTTCTCCTGCTTTTGCACTATTTTCTGTAGTACAATTAATCCATAACACTTTCAAATGATTTCCATTTTGTTCTACAGTTATTGTACCAGGGGTCAAAGTAATTGCATTAGATAACAGAGTAATATTTAACTTATTTTCTAAACTTGTATAAATATCAACAATTTTTATATTTTCTTTTCCAGAAATAATAACGGGAATAAGCTTTAGACCAGACAATATAATCTTATAAATCAAGTAAAAATAAAACTTTACTAAAAAAAGAATATTCAAAGTCTTATTTGTAGAAAAGTTATTATTTATATAAAATTTATTTGTAACAAATATAACAAACCCACCTAAAAGAAGCCCAATAATTATATTAAATAAAGACAATTCTTCATTTAATATAATCCAAAATATAGTTATCAATAATATAATTATAAAACTATTAAGCTTATTTTTCATTATTAACACCTCCCCGAAAACCTATATATTCTAAACTACAGCTACTTCTCAATTACTATTTTAAAAATCAAATCCCTTATAAAAATTCTACCATTTTTTTTGACCCAAATCTATACTATATATAATTTCATCTTGTATCTACAAATTTTTACTTGAAAATAGTTTTTTATATAATTATACAATCGATTTAAAACTAAATAATGCACAAAAAAAGAGCTCTAATTGAGCTCTTTTTGTCGAGTTATTTAACCAGCCGGTGTGAAATTCACAATATTAGTTACTATTAAAACAATAAATACTATAGATATTATAATTCTATATATAGCAAATATCCTCATAGGTTTTTTCTTTAAAAATCCTATGAATTTTTCAACTACAACAAGTGCTACAACAAACGAAACTATAAAACCAATAGTTAGTGCAATAATCTGAACAGAATTTAAAGCAATTTCTAATTTTATCAAAGATAATAAAGATGCCCCAAACATTATTGGTATAGCTAGGAAAAATGAAAATTCTGCTGCTGCAACTGTAGATAATCCTACTATCCATCCCCCTATGATTGTAGATGCTGACCTTGACATTCCCGGCCACATAGCTAAACATTGAAAACATCCAATAATAAATGCTTGTTTCAAAGTAATTCTATCAATATTATCTGTTGTATACTTATTTCTAAATTTATTTTCTGCAAAAATCATCCATAATGCACCCACAAACAAAGCTATCGTAACTGGTATAGGATAAAATAACTTCTCTTTTATATAATCATCTAAAAGAAATCCTAAAATTACTGCCGGTATACTAGCTACCACAATATTTAACCAAAATTTAAATCCCGAATCCTTAGCTTTTGGTGAAAAATTCTTAAATGAATCCATTATTTTATTCCAATATAATACCACAATAGCTAGTATTGCTCCTAATTGTATAACTACTGAAAACATATCTATGTATTCTTTAGTATATAACTCCGCTGGCAATGTCCCTTGTGTGAATTTTATCAAATCCCCAATCAAAATCATATGCCCTGTAGAAGATACAGGAATAAACTCTGTAACCCCTTCAACAATACCAATAATAATTGCCTTTAAAATAAATATTAAACTTTCGCCCACATCATACACCATCTCTTTCTTTATTATTCGGTTATGTTTTAAAAAATCGTTTATATATAAAGTATTGTTTATGTTAACAGTTTATGCTTTTCAAATGTGCAGAGTGCAATTTGCAGTTAATGATGATAATTATCAACTATTGTGAACTAATATACCTTTGAATCTAGTAAATATTAATTAATATCAACAACACTTTAAAACACAGCCTTTTTATTAAAATATACTTTAATCATCCAAACAATTATACTATATAGGTTATATATTAGTCTATATACTAATTTCAAAACAATTCACATTGTATTAATCTCTTAATCTTTTAACTACACTCTTCACTCTGCAAATTGAACACTATGTTTTAAATATAACCTAATAAAAAAACCACCTAATAATAGGTAGTTTTTTATTAATCCGTTAAAGTACTTGCTTTATCAAAACTTTCTGCTGTTTTACTAAATCCACATTTTTTTAATTGGCTTAAAATTGTCATATGTATCTCATATACAGCAACTTCATCTTTTTCTCCAAGTGCTTTAATTACATTTTCTGATACCACTTCAATATCTGCGCTATTAAAAGGTTCCTTCGCATCATCAGATGCTCTCATTATAGATGTATTAATCTTACTTGAATTAAATTCCTCGATTCTTCCATCTCTTTTTATTACTTTCATATAAATACCCCCTTATAAGTCTTTTCCTTAAGTACATATCTATATTATAATATAAAAAGAAACACTTAAAAAGCTATCTTTAAGAATTTTTTTCTTCTTTATAGTTAGTATCAATCTTAAAGTATTCATTCAACAGCTCGTCCAACTCTTGGCTTAATTTTATTACCGAAGGATTTAGACAGCTTAATCTAATTACTTCACTATTCAATTTTTTTCTAGTTTGCTCAATTTGTTCTAATATTTCATATTTACCATCTACTAAATTAACATAATTAAACATATCATAATCCCCCTTCTTTAACATCTTTTTTTGAAAACTCGCCAAAATCATCTTTCTTGTACTTCATTTATACCATATTTTTTAATTTTCTACAAGAGTGTAAAAAAATTCAATTTATTTTATTGGTGATATCTGTATTTACACTTTTTTACATAACTATATTTAGTATCTTTGAGAAACCAGGACACAATATGTGCTCTATTTGTAATATTTTGTAAATATAAATTTTTTATGAACATTACAAGTGATAATTTCTTAGCTGTAAATAAAATCAATTATTTTACCTAATTTTACTTGGTCTATAGTTACTTTTGGAAACCCTATTTTTCTTGAAGGAATAAAATCTCCATGACAATCAGATCCTGCAGTAATAAGCATATCATTTTTTTTACACCATTCATAACATTCTATAATAGTTTCTTTTGCGTGATTAGGATGATAACATTCAATTCCGTCAACTCCTAAATCTTTAAACATTCCAAGTCTTTCATCGACTTTGATACTGCTTTTAACATAGTATGGATGAGCAAGTATTGCAACTCCACCTGCTGCTTTTATTCTCTTAATAACTTCATATGAATTAGTAAACTCAGGCATTGAAATTTTATTTTCATTTGAAAAAAGACTCGAAAAATAATCTGAAATATTCTCACAATACCCTTTATCAATTAAAAAATTAAGAGCTTTCCACCCTCCTCTTTTTAATTCATATTTATACTCTAAATATTCTTGAAAATCAATGTTATATCCATTTTTGATTAAATGTTTTATAGAGTTATCGTCTTTATCTTCTAGAATTTTAGCATTTTCATTAACTATTTTCCTTAATCCCTGATTTTGTGTATCTACTCCAAATGCTAGAATATGATTTAAACTGCCATTATATGTACTAGAAATTTCAATTCCTTTTAAATATTTTAAATTATATTCTTTAAACAAATAACTTAAATCACTTGCATCTGAAAACTTATCGTGGTCAGAAATTGTAAATAAACTCACTCCGCTTTCCTTTACTCTTTCAACTATCTGTCTTTTTGTCCATGTTCCATCTGATCCAGTAGAATGAATATGTAAATCTAATTGATTACTTCCTTTTAATTTCACGTAATTTCCTCCTAGCAACTAAAAGCTTCAATTTATATTATAATAGACATTATTATTTTTCACAAAATTATTTTTTAATTTCATAGACACTAAAAAGTGCAATCTATCCTTCATTATTTCAATTTTCCTTTGTTAAACAAAGACAATTCTTCATTTGCACAAAGTTGCCTTTTGGTATAAAATTATAATAGAGTTAAAAAGAAGGGGGAATATTATGATAGAGAACTCAAAAATAAAAATTTCAAATGACCGAGCTTTTCAATTAAAAAGCAGAATCGACGATTATACAGCTATTAAAGACTCAATTCCTAGAGGTACATCTAAAGAATACATTTCTAAATTCGAAAAAAACAAAGAAAGAATTCTTTCATTTTTTAAAGCTACTGAAGAAGATTGGTGCAATTGGAAATGGCAATTAAGCCATAGAATTGATAACATAGACGATTTAGTTAAATTAATTGATTTAGATAATATTGAAATCGAATCAATCGAAAAAGTTGATAAAAGTTATAGGTGGTCAATTTCTCCTTACTATCTGTCTTTAATTGATGATAATAAATTAAATCCAGTAAAACTTCAATCTATACCTTCAAAATTTGAACTTACGTCACAAGGTGAAGTAGACCCAATGGCTGAAGAATTTACTAACCCTGCTGGTTCTATTACTAGAAGATATCCTGACAGACTCATTATTAATGTTACAAATGAATGTGCTATGTATTGTAGACATTGCCAAAGAAGAAGAAATATTAGTTCTACTGATTGTCACAAACCCCAAAGTGTAATACAAGAATCTATTGATTATATAAGAAAAAACCCTGAAATAAGAGATGTTTTAATTACTGGTGGTGATCCTCTTACTCTTTCTGATAACTCAATAGAATGGATTTTAAAAGAACTACGAAGTATTGAAACCGTTGAAATTATAAGAATAGGAACTAGAACTCCAGTTACTATGCCTCAAAGAATTACAGATAATTTGATTAACATCATAAAAGAATACCATCCTATTTATATAAACACTCATTTTAATCATCCCTTAGAAATAACTAAAGAAGCAAAAGCTGCTTGCATTAAATTGGCTAATGCAGGTGTTCCTCTTGGAAATCAATCTGTATTATTAAATGGAATAAATAATGATAAATATATAATGAAACTCTTAAATCAGGAATTATTGACTTGTAGAGTAAAACCATACTATATTTTCCACGCAAAGCATGTAATCGGGACTACTCACTTTAATACTTCAGTTGATGATGGTATAGAAATTATGGAATATCTAAGAGGTTACACTTCTGGACTTGCAATACCAACTTACATTATAAATGCACCCAATGGAAAAGGGAAAACACCAATTCTTCCTCAATATTTAATTTCTAGAGGCAAAGACCATATTATGCTTAGAACTTGGGAAGGTGAAATAGTAAAATATCCGAATCATGAAACTATTGATCTTAAAACTGCGTTAGTAGAATCATAAGAGAATAACGCTGAAATGGTGAACAATCTATAAATTGTTATTTATGGTTCATAAATTAGCAATCTAAACTAAAGATGCTATCTTAGCATAAACTCTAAGATAGCATCTTTATATATTTTTTTAAATTATCATCTAAATAAACTTAACTGCAGTTCCATAAGCAATAACTTCAGCAGCCCCTTGCATAACTGCACTTGATGCATATCTTATATTAATAACTGCATCTGCCCCTAACGCTTCTGCTTCTTGTGCCATTCTTTTCGTAGCAGTTGCTCTGGCTTCTACCATCATTTCTGTGTATGAAGTAATTTCTCCTCCCACAAGAGTCTTTAATCCACTTAAAAAATCTTTCCCTACATTTTTTGAATGAACAGTTGACCCCTTAACCATTGAAATAGTTTCAAATTCCTTACCTGAAATAAAATCAGTATTTACTAAGATCATCTTTATCTTCCTCCTTAATTTCTTTTATTCTTTCATAAAGATTATAAATGAGAGCTCCCATAAGAGCTAAAAATACTAATAAAACAATTATTATAACTATTGATGGAATACTACTATGAAGTACTCCTGCTATAATACCAAAAGCATATAGGCCAAAGAAAATGGCCACAATTATTGTAATAAAAATAGCTGCTATCATACCCTTTTTCATCTTCCCCTCCCAATTCATTGTGCATTGTGCATTGTGCATTGTGCATTGTGCATTGTGCATCTATCCAATATCTTCATAATCTACATCTACAATTTCCCCATTGCTGTCATCTTCTACTACTTGTTCTTTTTTGACAAAACTTTCTGATTTCCTTTTTATTGACCTATTTTCAATAGAATTTCTTAAAAATTTATACAATTTGTAAAAAATCCAAATACATATTCCTATTGGTATAATAATAAATAATCCTCTTACTATAAAATACAATAGAAACAACATTACAATCATACCTAATATTCTTTCAAATATATTCCCATTAGCAAAAAACATTTTCATCACCTTACTTTTCAATATTTTCATTCTTTTATTTCTTATTAATTATATTATAGCACAAATTTTATATATAGTATATAATAACTTTTAAAGTTGTTATATTTATTTTTTAATAGGTTTATGATTAATATGTATCTAGCGTTTCAGTAAATCAATATAATCATTAGTTGAACATTATGTATTGATAATTATTTACAAATAATAACTACTATAATTAACGAATATTATTATTATCAACAATTCTACAAAACATAGCTTAATATTAAAATATTGTAGATTTATGAACTATAATGGTTGAAATTTATTAAATATTCGTATATGATAAAAATAATAATCTATCAAAGGGGGCAATAAAATGAGAGCAATCGTTACTGTTTTGGGGCAAGATAGAATTGGTATTATTTCAACAGTATCTTCAGTTCTATCTTATTCAAAAGTAAATATCCTAGATATAAGTCAAACTATACTACAAGAATACTTCACAATGATTATGCTTGTTGATTTATCAGCTTTAAATATTACTTTTGACGAACTTAAAAATTCATTAAATGAAGAAGGCGAAAAATTAGGCGTTTCAATCAAAGTTCAAAGAGAAGACCTATTCAATTCAATGCATACTCTGTAAAGAAGGTGATATAATGATTAATCAAAATGAAATTCTTGAAACAATAAAAATGATTGAAAAAGAAAAATTAGATATTAGAACCATTACAATGGGAATTTCTTTAAGAGATTGTGCAGCTTCTAGTGGTGAAGAATCTCGGAAAAAAATATACGATAAAATAACAAAAAAAGCTGAGAATCTAGTTAAAGTCGGCAATGATATCGAAAAAGAATTTGGTATACCAATTATCAACAAAAGAATTTCTGTTACACCAATTTCATTAGTAGCAGAATCCTGTGATGAAGAAAATTATGTTAAATTCGCTGAGACATTAGATCGCGCTGCTATGAATGTTGGAATAGATTTTATAGGTGGTTTTTCAGCATTAGTTCATAAAGGCTTTACTAAAGGTGACCTTAGACTAATTAATTCAATTCCAGAAGCTCTTAGCACTACAAAATTAGTTTGTTCATCAGTAAATATTGGTAGCACAAGAGCTGGCATTAATATGGATGCCGTTTATAAAATGGGCCAAATTATTAAAGAAACTGCCCATTTAACTAGAGATAAGGCTGGTTTTGGCTGTTCAAAATTAGTTGTATTTGCAAATGCAGTTGAAGATAACCCATTTATGGCAGGAGCTTTTCATGGTATCGGAGAAGCTGAGTGTATATTAAATGTAGGCGTTAGTGGTCCCGGTACTGTTAAAAGAGCTTTAGAAACTGTAAAAGGTCAACCTTTTGACGTCGTTTCCGAAACTATTAAAAAGACAGCCTTCAAAATAACTCGAATGGGTCAATTAGTAGGAACAGAAGCTTCAAACAGATTAGGAATTCCATTTGGCATATTAGATTTATCTCTTGCACCTACTCCAGCTGTTGGCGATAGTGTAGCCCATGTGCTAGAAGAAATGGGAATAGAAAGTGTTGGAGCACACGGTACTACAGCTGCACTAGCTCTATTAAATGACGCTGTTAAAAAAGGTGGTGTAATGGCCGCTTCTTCAGTTGGAGGTCTTAGTGGAGCATTTATACCTGTTTCTGAAGATATTGGTATGATAAACGCAGTCCTTAACGGTTCAATAAATTTAGAAAAATTAGAAGCTATGACTTGTGTTTGTTCAGTAGGCTTAGATATGATAGCTGTACCTGGAGATACTACAGCTGAAACTATAGCTGCTATAATAGCTGACGAGGCTGCTATAGGAGTTATCAATAATAAAACAACTGCAGTTCGAATAATACCAGCACCAGGCAAAAAAGTTGGAGATATGGTTGAATTCGGTGGTTTACTTGGAAGAGCTCCAGTAATGAAAGTGAGTAACTTTAGTAGTGCCGATTTTGCAAAAAGAGGTGGCCACATTCCAGCCCCTATTCACTCTTTTAAAAACTAACCTTTTTTTCTTATAATGCAAATTGCAATTTGTAATTTGCAATTTGCAATTAGAACCTTTAAACCTTAAAACTTTTAAAGATTAAAACATTACGATTAATGTTCAGTTAAAAAGCTTCTCGACTTAAGTCGAGAAGCTTTTATCAATTAATCAATTAATCAAAGATTTTGCACAGCAAAATCATCGTCAATTGTGCATTGTGCATCGTGCATTGTGCATTGGTATTGTGCATTGTGCATTGTGCATTGTGCATTGTGCATTTAATTATATCTATTTCTCTATTATCTTTAAAATATTTAGCACACTGTACTCAATCTCTTCTATATCATTTGTTATTCTATCCCAATTCATTTTATTTTTTTCATACATAAAATCACTTACAGTATATGTTTTATTATTATCTTCTTTTTTATTACTTCTATCTATAATCTTATTTTGTAATGAATTAATTATTTCTACTTGTTGTCCTATCATTTTTGTACAATTCAAAATGGTACTCTCCTCCATCTCAATAACAGCTTTATAATTGCTAAACATATATAAAACATCATAGTTCATATGAGTAATGGTTCTAAGATTTAGAATTATTTCATTAAGATCAAAAATTTCCTTTTGACTCATAGGCATTAATTTATTAATGAATTTGTACTCTTTTGTTAAATCAGAAAAAAACGCTATTGTCCAATCTATATCATTAAAAGTAGCAGGTAACGTGTACATAATTTCACTTGATTTCATTGTATTTTTTTCTTCTATCGCTTTAATAGAAATCCTTAAATTATATTCTATTTTACTTATAATATAAATAACTCTTTTATAGATCATCTCTCTATAAGTAAAGAAAGAAAATAAAAAATTAAAAACTATAGCTACTAATACACCGGCACCTAAAGCCACTAGCCTTAATCTCATTGTTAAAAATATTGAAGGTTCTCCTGCCAAATTAGTCTGAACTAGTTGAGTCATATATATTGATGTGAATATTGCTACTGGTGATACTTCTCTCCAATTAATTTTCAAACATACATATAGTGTAAATGCAATTGCTAAAGCTACAGTAATAAAATTATTTCCACCAATGAATATTATAATTGCTGTAGAAAAAGCTCCTAGAATTGTAGCATAAACTTGCTCGAACCCTCTTCTAATACCTGTTAAAGAAACAGGTTCTAATGTCAACATTAATCCAAATAATACAGAAATCATATCAAGGCTTAATATGGGGTTATTCTTAGATATTAAGTATGCAAATAAAACAGCTAAAAATGATTTAATAATAAAATATTTTGAATCAAGTAATACTGCTTCTTTTTTTAATTTGAAAATTTTAAATACTTTCATTTCTCTATTTACCTCATTTCCATAAATCACCTTAAATAATTATTTCATTTAAGGATATAATACTAGTGTACGGACGGCTATAGATTTCAATCCATCTGTAACTATCCCCATTCATAGAGGAAGATTTAAAAATCTTCCTCATTTTATTTCACTAATAAATATAAGAAGTACACCTGTAAAAACAAAGAAATCAGCTATATTAAAAACAGGCCATTTTTTTATATTAAAGAAAATAAAATCCACTACTTTTCCTCTCATAAATCTATCAACTAAATTAGACAATCCACCCCCAATAAAAAAACCAAATCCCAAAATACTTAAAATATTATTCCTATATTCATTGCTCTGTAAAAAATATATAGTGATACCTATAATACACATAAAAGATATAGTTTTTAATAATTTCTTCCTATTGCTTAAAAATCCTAAAAAAGCACCTTCATTTTCAGTATATATGAAGTAAATCTTATTTTTAAATACATTTCTCTTAGTTTTACCCTTAAGTTTCATAATTACTCTACATTTTGATAGTTGGTCCGAAACTACTATCAAAAAAACTATTGCAATAAAAATATACATTTTCATACCTCTCATAATAATAAGTTTCTACATCAATATTTATATACTCACTATATATTAAAATATATATAATAAAAAGCCAGAAATACGACTATTTCCAGCTTTGATAAAAACATAAAAATTACTATTTTTCTTCATTTATATGATCTAATCTTTCAATTATATGATTTTGTCTTTCAGCTCCCTTAAAAAAAACAGCTAAAGCACCAGGTCCACCAAATCTTCCTACAACAGGTCCAATTTCACTGACTATTACATTTTTAACTTCTACCTTTGCCAAAATAATTTCCTTAAGTTTTAAAGCTTCTGAAAGACAATCGCCATGGCTTATTGCTATTGTCTGCTCTTCTGAATTTTTTATCCTTTCAACGACAATGTCAGCTAATTTTTTAATAGTTTTCTTTCTACCTCTTATTTTCACAACAGGCATAACTTTCCCATCATTATTTAATGTTAAGATCGGTTTCAAGTGCAATAACATACCAACAGTAGCCGCTGCTACAGATATTCTTCCACTTCTTTTTAAATGTCCTAAGTCATCTACTGTCATATAAGTATTATAATTAAATACATTCATCTCTAGATAGTCTATAACATCTTCAAATGTTTTGCCCTCTTCTCTCATTTCATAGGCTTTTAGAACTATTATCCCTTGACATATTGATGCTGTTAAAGTATCAAAGAGATAAATTCTTCTATCTGGATATTTCTCTACCATCATTTCCTTACCTATTCTTGCACTATTAAAAGTTCCACTAAGGCCAGAAGATACTGAAATATATATGATATCTTTACCCTCTTTAAGCAACTCTTCAAAAACTTTAATATAGTCCTCACTATTAGGTTGGGATGTATCAGGTAGCGCTCCATTTCTCATATCATTAAAAAATTTTTTAGACGTTAAAGTTTCTCCAAAATCATCGATATACTCTTCCCCATTATAAGACACTGTTAAACTAACAAATGGTATTTTTTTATCCTTTATTACACTATATGGTAAATCACAGCATGAATCTGTTACAATAGCAAAATTATTCATATTCATCTTATCCTTTCCAATATAATTACCTTAATTACATTATCATGTTTTTTTTATAATTTTTCAATAATTTTCGATAAATTTCGCATTATTTTTTCATTTTTTTTCACATTCTTATTTAATCTTATTATTCCCTGTTTTTTTAACATAGACTCATTAAAAAAGAGATTTTTTAGCTTAACTAAAAAATCTCTTTTTGTTGTATAAATTAATAATTAGTCAACAGCTCCTGAATGGTACTTATTTGATGCATTCCAAAGCATAAATTCATCTATACCATTTTCCTCTAATGCATTAATTTGTGCTTTTACTTCTGTCTCTCCATACTGTATATAACCTTTAACCCAAGATGCAGTAAAATCTTGTATCCAAGGCCTTATTGTAGCTGGAGTTTTGATGTTATCATTTCTCAAAACAGCGTCTCTTGCACCATAAAGCAATAAATCATATGGGTCTGCATCTGGTACTGCTACACCATAAGTATATTCTGCATAATGTG
The DNA here is from genome assembly GCF_054819755.1 of Clostridium sp. DL1XJH146. Classification (NCBI taxonomy): domain Bacteria; kingdom Bacillati; phylum Bacillota; class Clostridia; order Eubacteriales; family Clostridiaceae; genus Clostridium; species Clostridium sp. DL1XJH146. The sequence continues at coordinate 3,397 of NZ_JBTVVN010000062.1, read as the reverse complement.
AAGGATACATCATAGGACAAATATAATCAACAACATTACTAATAGCTTCCCAATATTGACCTAAAGACATATCATCTTGAACTGAACCTACTAATCCATATACGTCAGCCCCAATATAAACATGATAAGGTGATAACTCATCATAAGCATATTTCAAATATTCTTGTATTGCTTTTGGTTTAGACTCATTTTTCTCATTCCTATAATCAACTATTTCATCAAGTTTTCCTCCACCTGATGCTGGAAATCTAACATAATCAAATTGTATTTCATTAAAACCAGCTTCTGCCGCTTCTTTTGCAACATCAACATTGTATTCCCACAAATTTCTATCATAAGCGCTTGCCCACGCTAATCCATCACCAGATTTATAAACCTCTTTAGTATCTTTATAAATAATACATCTATCCAAATTATCATTAGAGTAAATAGGATCCTTAAAGCTTACAATTCTAGCAATGGTATAAATTCCATTATCTTTTAGCTTTTGAATAAAAGCACTAATATCTTTAATTATAATTGTATCATTCGCCTCTGGTGCGTGTATTGCAGCTGCTTGTGAATAAAATAACATTTCTCCTCTATCATCTTTTACATCGATAACAAATGTATTTATTCCTGAAGATTTAGCCATAGATATCAATTGGTCTATTTTCTTACCACTAGTAGAATATTTAGTTAAATATATACCTTTAACTTTTACTGGTTTATTATCTTCATAAATTTGTTTATCCCTTGGTTGAAAATCTAAATCTGTAAATGTTGTTGTTAATAATTCCGTTCTATCTTGAACTGTAAACTCAGCAGAAACAAATCCTGTTTTACCATCGTGAGTAACCTTGTACCATATTTCTCCACTTTCATTAGTTTCTATACTTTCTATAGTAAGTGGTGTACCTTTTAATATAGAACCTAGCTTTGCTGTGGTTTTATCATTTCCTTCTCTAAAAACGATTGGATTAGCACTAATATACACTTCCGACCCTACCACAACTTCTCCTTGTTCACTTTTATCTTCTTCAATCTCTTCTACAATTTCATCCTCTTGATTATCTTCAATTGTTTCATTTCCTTCTACATTTTGATCCTCAATATTCTCTTTATTTTCTTCGTCAAGATCTATTTGTGAATTGGTATTAGTGCTATTACTATTATTTGCTGTATTTTGAGAGCATCCTGACACTACAGACAAACTTACAAGCAAACTAATTATTAGTGCAATTCTTCTTTTTTTAAGCATATTCTTCTCCTTTTGTTGTTTGTATTTAAATTTTGTCATACTACCTATATTATATAGCTTTAAATTTAAAATTCCACTGTAAAAACTAAAAAAACTGAAAAAAAATTAAAAAATTTTATATTTCTGCATAAAATTTATTAACTCTACATTTTTATGTATTTTTCTTCACATATTAAAAAACAAAATCCGATTATTTCTAAAACATTATGTGATTATACTCCTATGAATAATTAAATGTACTTGTACTGCTAACTAATAGTCTCTTTTTTAACATAATTTGCAATATGAGCTTAGTAATTACAGATGATTCTCTCCTTCAGTCGAGATTCTTTAATTATTTAATTTATTAAATAATTTCTAAACAAAGAGAAGAAAATCATCCTTAATAGGTTGTGTCTTGTGTATTTAATTTTAATCTATTCCTTCAAACAATTCTTTTATCTTATTTTCTAAATCCTCTGACATTTCCTGGCTTTTCATGCTTTCTTTGGTAGTCTTTAATTCCTCTTTTATATTCTCATCTTCTGTTATTTTAACATTTTCTATCGTTTCATCTACTGCTTTAGCTTCTTCTATTATTTTTTCTCTTAATTGTTCATTAAGTTCATCTACATCATCTTGAAGTGTAACGGCAATTAAAGTATTATTCTCATAAGTAGCTACCTCTGCTTCCTTAATCTCATCCATACTCTTTATCATATCACTAATTTTTTGATCCCTAAGTAACATAGTCTCATAATTTGTACTTACCTCTTGGCCTTCTGTTGCCTCTTTTTCATCATCTGTACCTTCTGTTTCTTCCATTCCATCATCTTCTACATTTTTAGCGTCTTCTTCCTCCATGTCTTTATCTTCATTTTCTTCTGTCAGAATATTATCTTCTTCTTTTTCAATATCATTTTGGCATGCTGTAGCAATGACAAAAACCAATATTGCAGAAAATAATACAACTAAAACTTTATTGAATTTTTTCATAAATTCACAATCTCCTTTTTAATTATTTGCTATATTTTAAAACATAGCCGTTTATTAATAATATTTTCCCCTCAATCTGCATAAAAATCCAAAGTATATAATGTATTTTTTTACATATATTTATTTAAATGAAACTATATTTTAAATAGTTGTTGTTTTATAAAGTACTGTTTCTATTAATAGTTTTTTTATAATCAATTTTCAAATTGCCAATCAACATATAAAAATTTTTATATAATAAACCTAGTATTTAAAACATAACCTAAAAAAAGAAAGGATATATATTATGGATTATAAATTACCTAAACTCCCTTATTCATACGGAGCATTAGAGCCCTATATTGATGAAGAAACTGTAAGAATTCATCACGATAAACATCATGCTAGTTACGTAAATGGCTTAAATAATGCGATTCAAGAACTATTCAAATTGCGAGAATCTAAAAATTTTTCGCTTATTAAACACTGGGAACGAGAATTATCTTTTAACGGCTCTGGGAATATTCTTCATACAATTTATTGGCAAAACATGAGTCCTACTGGCAAAAGAAAACCAGATGGAGAACTTATCTGTCGCATTGACCGTGATTTTAATAATTATAATAATTTCAAAAATCAATTTACTAATGCTGCAGAAAAAGTTGAAGGCTCAGGATGGGCATGTCTAATTTGGTCAAATGGATTACAATCTCTTCAAATAATACAAATTGAAAAACATCAAAATTGGAGTATTATAGATGGTTATCCACTATTAGTATGTGATGTTTGGGAACATGCCTACTATATAAAATATCAGAACAAAAGAGCTAGTTATATTAAGAATTGGTGGAAATTAATAGACTGGAATAATGTTGAAACTCGCTACTTCAGGGCAATATCTTAGTTCAATGCACAATGCACAATGCACAATGCACAATTAAGGTCAAAAGCAAAAACAAAAGCAAATTCAAATGCAAAAGACAGCTGATAAATTTATTTTTACACAAATCTATCAGCTGTCCCTACTCACAAAATCTTTAATTTAATCCACCAAAGACTAATACTCTCAGAGCATTAGTCTTTTATAATCTTTTAATCTTTTAGTCTTTTAGTCTTTTAATTAATTAAAGGGGCTGTCTCAGAATAAATTCTGAGATACCCCTTTTTTATTATATTTTTCTTTCGTAACATACTAAAATTTAT
>NZ_JBTVVN010000061.1:0-15906 GCF_054819755.1 Clostridium sp. DL1XJH146 | reverse complement strand
CTTAATTGCACACTGCAAATTGCAAATTGCACATTGTTTTTAATTTTCTTTTGAACTTAATTGTGCATTGTGCATTGTGCATTGTGCATTGAACTAAACGGGGGTCTTATGAATAATTTTAATACAGCTAAATATATAATAAATAAATTAACAGAAGAGTATGGTTACCAACTAGAAGAATTGTCTGCCAATGATTACGGTGAAAATTTTTGGGGAGTTGCTAAATTTGAAGAAGATAAAAAAATCCTATTAGTATTTTTAGGAGATAATGATTACAGTAAAATAGATGAAGATTCTTATAGAATAAGAGTTTTTGGAGATTTTGGCAAACTTCAATTTATTAAAGTTGTTTTTTCTGATGATGATAGATGGTTAAATGGAGTATATGAAGAAGAAAGTAGAGAAAGAGTTATTGTGATTAGTTCTAGAAATGAAAGAATTTATCATTATACTCGAGATGAAGAAATTCAGGCAATGCAGATAAATAATATTATGGATATGAAAAATAAAGAAAAAAATAAAAACACACGGACACTTAAAGCAGGTGCTATTGCTACAAATACTTTAATAGTAATAAATATATTGATGTTTATAGTAACGGCTTTTTTTTCTAGCAGTATTTTCAGTATAGATGCAAATGTTTTGGTTGTATTTGGTGCAAAGGTAAATTCACTAATTGAAAAAGGTCAGTACTATAGATTAATCACTGCAGCTTTTTTACATGGAGGAATTTTGCATTTGCTAGTTAATATGTATGCACTTAGAGCTTTGGGACCTTTAGTTGAAAGAGTCTATGGTAGAAATAAATTTATAGCTATTTATTTTGTTGCAGGAATAGTTGGTAATATATTCTCGTACTCATTCGTTCATAATAGTCTTTCAGTAGGGGCTTCAGGAGCAATATTTGGATTGCTAGGAGCAACACTAATATATGCCTATAAGATGAGGAGTAAGATTGGGACAGGTTTTGTATATAATATTATTTCAGTAATTATTTTGAATGTAGTTATAGGATTTACTCTTCCTAATATCGATACCTTTGGGCATTTAGGGGGATTTGTAGGAGGCACGCTTATTGCTTTGGCAATAGGGTTTAAAAATATTATTAAAAAGTAATAATTGTAGTGTGGAGTATCAGATGTGAATTTAAAGATGTTTTCTCTGGATAAAAACATTTAAGTAAATAAAAAACAAAGCTTCTCGTCGTATGATGAGAAGCTTTTAACATTGCAAATTAAAAGACTAAAAACTATAGTTTATGAAGCTTTTTTTCATAATATCTTGTAATTCCTCAGAATTAAGAGTTTCGGTTTCTAATAATTGTTCACTTATAGTTATTAGCTTATCTTTGTTTTCCATAAGTAATTTTTTAGTTTCATTATATAGTGAATTAGTTATTTCTTTACATTCATCAAGGATATCCTGCTGATGTCTTGGAGATAAATTTTCTAATACATCATCAGTGAGAAGTCCTAGGGATTTTCCCATGCCGTATTTTGTAACCATATTTTTAACGGTACTAGTTGTCCTACTTAGATCATTTGAGGCACCAGTTGTAATTTTGTTTTCTCCAAAAATAATTTCTTCGGCAGCTCTTCCGCCAAGTAGAACCATAATTCTATTTAACATATATTCTTTATTATGATAAAGTTTATCTTCAGGTATACTCATGGTATAACCACCAGCACCTTTTGTACTAGGAATTATAGTTACTTTTGATACTTTATCCTCAGGGATCTTTATTAAACTTATAAGAGCATGACCGGCTTCGTGGTATGCTGTTATTTTTCTGTCTATATCTTTAATATAAGATCTATCCTTTTTTTCATATCCAGCAACGACAATTGAAAAAGCTTTGTCTAAATGAGTATCTAATATGTTTTCACTGTTTTCTTTACAGGCTAAAATGGCTGCTTCATTTACTAAATGTTCAATTTTTGCACCAGAAAAGTAAGAAGTTTTTAGTGCCCACTCATGAAGGTCTTTAATTTTAAAAGGTTTATTTTCTATATGAAGAGCAAGTATTTTCTCACGAGCATGTACATCAGGTAAAGCTACTTCAATATGTCTATCGAATCTACCAGGTCTTAGTAAGGCAGAGTCTAGCATGTCTAATCTATTAGTAGCAGCGATTACTACAATTCCTTCTTTTTCGCCGAAACCAGACATTTCTGTTAATAGTGCGTTTAATGTTTGATCTCTTTCATCTGAACCACCAGTTTTTCCACCAGACCTTTTTTTACCAATAGCATCTATTTCATCAATAAATATTACTGCTTTTCCATGAGTTTTGGCTTTTTTAAACAATTGTCTTATTCTACTAGCGCCAATACCCACATAAACTTGTACGAAATCTGAACCTGAAACTGCATAGAAAGGAACTCCAGCTTCACCAGCTACTGCTTTTGCAAGCAAGGTTTTACCTGTTCCTGGTTCCCCGTATAGAATAATTCCTTTTGGCATCCTTGCCCCATAGCTAGAATATTTCTCGGGAAATTTAAGGAAGTCAACAATATCTTTTACACTTTCTTTTGCTTCTTCATTTCCGGCAACAGACTTAAAATCAAATGGAAGGTCTTGCACTGCATCTGCTTCAAGTGCTTCAAACGACTTTATTCTTTTAGCACCAAAATTAACATTTTTCACTGACATAATTATGATAAAAGCTATAGAACCACCTAATAAAATAATTGGTATTATTTGATAGGGTGAAATATATCCTTGTTCAAGAACATTAACACCTTGAAGAAGAACAGCTTCTTTGAAATCATCAACTCTTGGATTATCTGTTTCATAAATTTCTCCAGAAAGAGTTTTTACATTTATTTTAGATGCATTTGTATAATAAACAGATTGAATTTGATTATTTTCAAGTTGAACTACGAATTCGTTATAAGGTTTGTAGGTGATAGGTTTACCTAAAAATGAAAATGACACTAATGCGATTATTGCAATGATTGCAATAATTGTAGGTATCAATATTTTTTTATCTTTTAATTTGTTTTTCATAAAATCCCCCTATTATACTTATAGTTGATTATATTTTGAAATATTTTGAGAGTACTATTTTCTCGTTCTAGGAAAAAATTCCATAATATCCTTAAATTCGAACCATAAATGAATAAAATATTTAAATATGTAAATAATTTGAAGTAGAATATAAAAATAATATGCTCCATCAGTTTTTTTCTAACGCGACCACGGATATAATATATAATATTAAGAGTGACTTGTCCAACGATTTACATAAACATTACCAAAGTAATTGTTGGAAATTTTTATTTACAAAAAATTATTATGATTTATGGAAGATTTATTGTAAAATAATAGTACAAGTTATTACAAGAAAGAAACTATACACAGTGATCTATGAACTGTAAACTGTGAACTATAAATAAACAGGGGGAAATACTAATGAAGGTATCTAATGTTATAGTAAAATTATCTGAAAGTGATTTGTTGGGAATGATGGAGCAAGAAGTTAAGCAAGATGATCTAAAAATTGAATCTATAAAAATAGATAATTTTTTAAATGTGAAGGGGTTTATTAAGAAAAAAATAAAATTTGGATTTAAAGCTTCAATTGCTTTTATTGGGGCTAAGGATAATGTTCTTAGTTTAAAAATTCAAAAAATAAAAGTAGGTTTTTTACCGATACCTAATGCTTTGATTTCAGGTGTGTTATCAAAGGCTATTTCAAAAATGAATAATGTGGGATTAGCATATAAAGAAGGAAGTTTACAACTTGATTTCAACAAGTTATCTAGGCTCATACCGCAAATTGACTTTGAAATAAATGGTATATATTTATTTAATAATAATATGGAAGTTGAAATTTCAAAAATTGTATTGGATGAAAATAAAGAAATATTGACTATGGATGAGCTGAAAGAAAGAATTATTTCAGGAGAAGATATTACAAATCAGAAAAAAGAAGTTGCTTTACTATCATCGGATAATAGTGAAAATAATATAGATAGTATTGATAAGAATGTAGATAATAGAAGTAATAGTAATGATAGTAGTCAATACTATAAGATAAGAGAAAACATTGAAAATAAGACACCAAAAAAATTAGAAAAGGTTCTTAAATATGCTTTTGTCATACCGGATTTAATTGTATTACTATATAGATTATTGAAAGATGAAAGAGTTAATACTAAAACAAAAGCAAGTATAGTAGGCGTGATTGCTTATTTGGCTTTACCTTTTGACATTATACCTGATTCAATTCCAATAATTGGACAAATAGATGATATAGTAATAATTTTACCTGTAATTAAAAAGATATTTAATGAATTAGATAAAGAAATAATAGAGGATAATTGGCAAGGTGATTATGATATTATTGAAAAAGTTAAAGAAGTAAGTGCAATAGTTACTAGATTTATTGGAGAAAAAAAAGCTTTTCAAATTGCAGGGGCTATTATTTTATCAGGGAAAAAATATAGAAAGAAAAAAAGAAAGAAGAGAAATAAAGTTTAAATAAAAGACTGTGTTTTAAAGAGTTATTGATATGAATTTATATGAATAAAGAAGAGGGAGAAAGTATGGCAAAGAAATATTATGCTGTAAAGTATGGAGAACATCCATCAACAGGGAAAGTTATAAAAGATAAAATTTTAAGTACTTGGCCAGAATGCCAAAAGGTTGTTAAGGGAGTAAAAGGAGCTAAGTACAAAAGTTTTTCTACTATAAAAGAAGCAGAGGAATTTTTGAAATTAGGTAATATGGTTTTTGAAAAAGGAAAAGAAGAATATGATAAGGATGCAGTGCATGCCTACGTAGATGGAAGTTATATACACTCGGATTTGAAATATTCTTATGGTTTGGTCATAACATTGAATGGAATCGTTAAGTATGTAGAAAATGATGCTTTTATAGCAAATAGAGAGTCAAATGTAAGACAGGTAGCAGGAGAATTAAGAGGAGCTGTAAGAGCTTTAGAATATGCAAGGGATAATAATATAAATAAAATTATTATTTTTCATGATTATGTAGGAGTTGCAAATCACGTATTAGGAATTTGGCAAGCAAAAGAGCAATCATCAATAGAATATAAAGAAATAATGCAGCAATTAATGAAGGACAGTGGAGTGGAAGTACAGTTTGTGAAGGTTGATGCTCATACAGGAGATCTTTTTAATGAAATGGCTGATGAACTTGCAAAAGTTGCTGTGGGAAATAAAATTTCCGGACAAGTATCTAAAATACTTTCATCCACAAAGATAAAAGTACAAGATGAAGAAGTACTTATGGCATTAGATGATATTATTAATAGTAAAGCATTAGAAAATATTGAATTAGTACACAGTGAAGAGGGCACAGTTCACAGTTCACAGGGCACAGTTCACAGTTCACAGGGCACAGTTCACAGTGAAGAGGGTACAGTTCACAGTTTACAGTGCAAAGATTACAGTGGGCAGTGTACAATTGATGATTCACAGTCGGCAGTTAGTAGTTTAGATAACAAAGGAAATAGTGAATTGCTTGGTGGGGAAGATAAGGATGATAATCATCAAATTGATTTGATTATAAAAAAGATAGATTTCTTAAATAATGATAAGAAAAAATTAGAGAAATACTTAAAATCATTACTAAAAAAAGAACTTATTGAAGTGATACTTAAGAAAAACTAATGAATAATGCATTATGAACAATGCACAATGCACAATGCACAATGCACAATTTAGGATGATTTTGCTACGCAAAATCTTTGAATTAATTAAATATTTATAATTGATAATTATTATTTAAACTAATTTAATTAGCAAAAGTTTTATAATAAACAATAATCTAAAATTATAAAAAGTACTTTATCTTTTCAAAAAAAGTTATACATAAGAACTTCTCTTTTGAGCAAACTAATATTGATAGATTAAAATTAGAGAAGGGGTGTAAAATTTTATGAGTGGAAGATATATAAAAGGCATTACAGCAGGTGCAATGTTAGGAGCAGCAGCAGGAATGATGATGATTCCTAGAATGAAAAGATCCACTAGAAGAAGAATTATGCATGGTGGTAAAAGAGTTATAAATACTGCAGAAGATGTTTATGATGCTATGATGCATATGGTAAAATAATAATATAAATAAAATATTTTTAGTTGTTAGTAATTATTATATAAAGCTTCCCCAAAATTTGGGAGGCTTTTTTTTATACTATTTAATTGAAAGAACAAGTAATGTATAAATAAAATATAAAAAAGAAATAATATAGTTATTATGGATAGTTATGGATATTATTAAAGAAATTACGGAATTACTCACTTTATATGGAGAATATAGAATTTATTTTTGCAGTGTTATATCTAAATATGATATAATTAGATAAATTTAGTGATGAATTAAGTTTTATTAAATATACACTGAAGATTTGTTTATATTAAGCTTATTCATGATACGGATATATATTTTAAATTTCGGAATAGGATGTGTTATTAAATGGAAATATTATCTTTGGGAGAGAAAATAAAAAGAAGAAGAAAAGAATTGAATATGACTCTTAAAGACCTTGCTGGAGAAAGAATAACACCAGGACAAATAAGTCTTGTAGAATCAGGGAAATCTAATCCTAGCATGGATTTACTGGAATATTTAGCAGAAATTCTTAATGTTTCAATAGAATATGTTATGGAAACAGAAGAGAGCCAAGCAGAAAAAATATGTGGCTATTTTGAAAATATTGCGGAAACACACATAATGAGTAGAAACTATGATATGGCTGACCAATATATTGAAAGTTCAATTCATTACGCAGAAAAATACAACTTAGAGTATAAAAAAGCTAGAGCATATTATTTAAAGGGTAAGATCTCCTATTACCAAAAGGATTATGCCCAAGCACAACAACTATTTTTGGCTGGTAATGTAACTTTTATAAAATTAAATTATTTTCTTGATATTATAAGAACATATATAAGACTAGGAAGAATTACATTACATCTTAAAGCCTATCATTCAGCATGCACATATTTTAAACAAGCTGAAAAAGTTTACCTTGGTAATGAGATAGCTAATGATTTACTTTTAGGTCAAATTTATTATTATATTGCAACTACATACTTTAAACTTGATGATATTGATAAATCGGTTAACTATTCCTATTTGTCTAAAAAGAAATTTGAACAAGTGGGAAATAAGCGGGAATATTCTAAATCATTATTGCTATTAGCCGAGCAATATAGCAAACAGGGAGATCTTAATACTGCAATTAAGTTTTCAGAAAAATCATTAATGTTTGCAAAAGATATGAATGACTTGCAATACACAGCTGAGATTGAGAATAATTTGGGTAAATTGTTTTATGAATTCAATAATGTAGAGGAATCATTTGAACATTTAAATTCAGCTCGAAAAATAAGAAAAGAAACATCAGATGAAAAACTTATAGATACTCTTATTAGTCTTTGCGAAAACTATATAAAATTAAAAGATATTTCTAGTGCAACAGAAATCTTAGAAGAAATCCAATACGAAACACAGAAAACAGATAAGGCAAAAGCCATAAAATACTATCTACTAAAATTTAGAGTTAATATGTTAGAAAACAATATAATAGAAGCAGAATATACTCTAAAGCAAGGGTTAAAGTTTGCAGAAGAAAATGAACTATTAGTAGAAAAAGCAGAGATACTTATAAATATTGGTAAATTCTATATCGAAATTGGAAAAGAAAATGAAGCATCAAGTTATTTAAGCGAAGGTGTAGATTTGTTTAAAATCACTGGTATAATAAAAAACTATTAAACAAATGAATGGGAGATATTTATGGAAGTTTTATCAATTGGGGAGAAAATAAAACGAACTCGAATTTATAAGGGATTTACATTGAAAAACCTTTGTGGTAAAGACCTTTCAGTATCTAAGTTAAGTTGTATAGAAAATGGGAAAATACCAGCTGAGGATTGGGTTCTTAGGAGTTTAGCTGAAAAACTAGAAATTGACTATGATTATTTGCATAAAGAAATTGATGAGCAAATTGAAGAAAATATAGAAATACTTATTAATTCAAAGGATAGAAGTAACTTTTCAGAACAATTAGTTGAGTATATTGATATAGCAGAAGAAAATGGATATTATGAATTAGCCTTTACTCTTATACATGAGTTGTTTAACTTTTTGATTGAAAAAGATAGGCTCACTGATATTATTAGTTTATTAGGTAGATATTATGAAATAACAAGGAATACTAATTCAAAAGATAGATTAACATATTATTATGATGCCGCAAAATATTTTTGTAAAAATAATGAGTGTTCGCAAGGGCTTAATTATTTTAAAGCCATAAAGGACACGCTAATAAAGGATTATCCAGATGACACAGATTTACTTTTTGATGCTATGTTGGATGAATTGAAATGTTTATACTCAATTAATAATTATGAAGAAATTTATAGGAATTCGCCAAATTTACTAGAACTTGCAAATAGGTTAAATGATAAAAATAAATTAGGTGAAGCTTATCAATTATTAAGTGTAGCTTTTATAAAAAAGGATTTTACGGAGAGTAAAGAATATTTTAATAAAGCATTAGAGATTTATAATGATGATGATTTAAAAAAAGCAAACTTATACCATGATTATTCTTTGGAATTATTTTATAATGACAAAAGAGAAGAAGCTAAAAATTATATGAGAATAGGAATTGAGTTATTCCCTAGAAAGAAAGTTGTGGAGTACACTGAGTACTTAATTACTTTTATTGAAGTATTAAGTAAAAATGGTTGTTATGATGAAGTAGATACTTATATTGAAGAAGCATTAGATAATGCAATAGCTTCAGCTAAGGTGAGTTTGATGGAAAGGGCTTATTATTATAAAACTAAACTTCTAATAGCAAATGGGGATATGTCTTCAGCAGAGATGTATATGTTTCTTTCTTTTGATTTATTGAAAAAGTATGGCAATATTAAAGAGATATACGATAGGTATATTGATATGGGTGATATATACCATAAAATGGGCAATACTGAAGATTCTATTAAATACTTTACTCTAGCATTAAATATGAAGGATAAAATATAAAATATAGTAATAAAGCACATAATTAATATAAATTGTGTGCTTTATTTATATTGAAAAAAATTACATATAGGTATATAATAATTTTAATTAAATAATAATCATTAAAAGGAGGGTAAAATCATGAATGTTGAAAGAATGACTATGAGAGTTCAGAAATCATTGAATGATGCTAATGCTATAGCAATTAAAAATAAACATCAGCAAATAGATGTAATTCACTGGTTTGCTGCTCTAGTTGAAGATGAGGATGGACTGATTCCTAATATTTTTGAAAAAATGAAGGTAGATATTGTTTCATTAAGAAAAGAAGTGGAAAAACAATTAAATATGCTACCTAAAGTTCTAGGTGGAAGTGGTAGTACGTCAGGGGTATATGCTACAAGAAAACTCGAAGAAATTTTTATAAAAGCAGAAGAGTATGCAGATAGATTTAAAGATAGCTATGTTTCAGTAGAACATATAATGATAGCTATGATGGATATGGAAGCTTCGGGCAAAGTAGGAGAGATACTAAAAAAATATAATATAGATAAGAAAACATTTATGGAAAAACTAACGGATATAAGAGGTAACCAAAAAGTTGAGACCCAAGATCCAGAAGGAACTTATGAAGCTCTTTTAAAATACGGTAGAAATTTAGTTGAGGAAGCAAAAAAACATAAACTAGATCCTGTTATTGGAAGAGATGAAGAAATTAGAAGAGTTGTAAGAATACTATCTAGAAGAACAAAAAATAATCCGGTTTTAATTGGTGAGCCTGGGGTAGGTAAAACAGCTATAGTTGAAGGTTTAGCAGAGAGAATAATAAGAGGAGATATTCCAGAAGGATTAAAGGAAAAAATAATTTTTTCTCTAGATATGGGTGCACTTATTGCAGGAGCCAAATATAGGGGAGAGTTTGAAGAAAGATTAAAGGCAGTTTTAAAAGAAGTGCAACGGTCTGATGGTCAAATTATACTATTTATTGATGAAATTCACACTATAGTTGGAGCAGGAAAAACAGAAGGATCTATGGACGCTGGAAATCTCATAAAACCAATGCTAGCTAGGGGAGAACTTCACTGTATTGGAGCTACTACTTTTGACGAATATAGAAAGTATATTGAAAAAGATAAAGCTCTAGAGAGAAGATTCCAACCTGTTGTTATTGAGGAGCCTACAGTAGAGGATACTATATCTATACTAAGAGGGTTAAAAGAAAGATTTGAAATTCATCATGGTATAAGGATACACGATTCAGCTATAATTGCAGCAGCTAAACTTGCAGATAGATATATTAGTGATAGATTCTTACCAGATAAAGCTATAGATTTAATAGATGAAGCTGGGGCGTTAATTAGGACAGAAATAGATAGTTTGCCTGCAGAACTTGATGAGGTAAGGAGACGAGTATTTCAATTAGAAATTGAAAAGGAAGCTCTTCAAAAGGAAAAAGATAAAGCTTCTAAAGAAAGACTTAAAGTATTACAGGAAGAATTATCAAATCTATTAGAAAAAGATAAAGAAATGACAGTAAAATATGAAAATGAAAAAGATGATATTACGTCAATAAGAGAATTTAAAGAAGCTTTAGATCGGGAAAGAGGAAATTTAGAAAAAGCAGAAAGAGAATATGATCTTAACAAAGTAGCTGAATTAAAGTATGGAATAATTCCTGAAATAGAGCAAAAGATAAAAGAAAAAGGCGAAAAAATAAAGGAAAAAGGTGAAAATACTTTATTAAAAGAAGAAGTTACGGAAAGTGAAATATCCCAAGTTTTAGCAAAATGGACTGGTATTCCTGTGGCTAAGTTGTTAGAGGGAGAAAGAGAAAAGTTACTAAGATTAGAAGAAGAACTTCATACAAGAGTAATAGGACAAGATGAGGCTGTTATTTCGGTATCTAATGCAGTAATTAGAGCAAGGGCGGGACTTAAAGATATTAGAAGACCTATAGGTTCTTTTGTTTTCTTAGGGCCTACAGGGGTTGGTAAAACGGAACTTGCAAAAACCCTTTCTAAAACTTTGTTTGATTCAGAAGAAAATATTATAAGGATAGACATGTCTGAGTATATGGAAAAACATACAGTGTCTAGATTGGTGGGAGCGCCTCCAGGGTATGTAGGTTATGAGGAAGGTGGTCAGCTTACAGAGGCTGTAAGAAGAAAGCCATATAGTGTGATTTTATTTGATGAAATTGAAAAAGCTCATGATGATGTATTTAATATTTTTCTTCAAATATTAGATGATGGTAGATTAACTGATAACAAAGGAAAAGTTGTTGATTTTAAAAATACTATTATTATAATGACATCAAATATGGGAAGCGGGTTACTATTAGAAAATAAGAGCGATGATAAAGTTGACGATGATATAAAAATAAAAGTTTTAGATACTTTAAAAAGTAGATTTAAACCTGAATTCTTAAACAGAATTGATGACATTATAATGTTTAAGCCTCTTTCAGTATTAGAAATTGAAAAAATAATTGATATATTTTTAGATGAAATAAGAAAGAGACTAATGGATAAAAGAATAGAACTTGACGTTACTAAAAAAGCAAAAGAGCATATGGCAAGAGAAGGTTACGACCCAGTATATGGAGCAAGGCCCCTAAGAAGGTATATTCAAAACACTTTAGAAACTAATCTTGCAAAATTAATTATAAAAGGTGAAGTCTACGAGAACTGCAAAGTTATTGTGGATGAAAATGGTGGAAAACTTGTATTCCATGTGGAAAAAATTAGTCTCAGTTAAACTGAGGCTTTTTTCAATTTGCAATTAGCAATTTGCAATTAGCAATTAGCAATTAAGGATGATTTTGCTGCGCAAAATCTTAGAATTGATTGAATTAAAAATTCAAAAACAAGAATCATTAAAATTGATAAAAATAATGATTGCATGGCAAAAATTTTACCTTTTTGTTCTTAAATATAAAGAATCGAATATATCTAAAGAATGAAGATAAGTGTTATTTTTATGAAAAAATATCTAGTGTTAATAAATATGCAATTGGGAAGTAGAGATAAATTTGCTGCTCAGAATCTTTAATAATTGCTAATTGAAAATTGCAAATTGCAAATTGCACATTATGTTTTAAAAAAAAGGGTGATTTTATGAGTGAAGAAGATTTTTACACTTTTAGAGGTTACATGATGAAAGAATGGGAAGATATAACTCCTTCAATGGAAGATTATATTGAGATGATATATAGATTGTCACAAAAAAAAGGTTATACAAGGACTAAAGAATTATCAGAAAAATTAAATGTGCAGCCCCCGTCTGTCACAAAGATGATAAAAAGAATGGACGGTATGGTTATTGTAAATTATGAAAAATACGGGGTGATAACATTATCACAAAGAGGTAAAAACATTGGTAAAGCACTTCTTCATAGGCATATGATAATTGAAGAATTTCTAGGTGCAATAGCACCTACAGAAGATGTGTTTGAACAAACTGAAAAAATAGAACATTCAATAAGCGAGAAAACAATTTGGTATTTTGAGCAATTTCTTAAATATATTAAAGAAGACCCAGAGATAATAAATGAATTCCATAAAAAAATAGGGAAATAAAAGACGACATGTAAGACTGTTGTCTTTTATTAATTTACAATACTTTTTAAAACATAATTTGAAATGCTTTTTAAAACATAATTTGCAATGTTTTTTAAAACATAATTTGCAATTTGCAATGTGCAATTTGCAATTGTGGATGATTCTCTCTCTGCGGTCGAGAATCTTTTTATTTAAACTGTGGTTTAAATATTTTAAAACATAAAGAAATTGGAAATAAGGTGAAAGGATGTTGTAACAAGCATAATAAAATAAACATAATATAAACTAGTTGCTAAGTTAGTTAAAGTTATTAAAAAAGTTAGCTTAGTCTAAGAGTATAGTATGTATTAGCTTAAACTAATTATTATATTAATAGATATCAACAATATTCTAAAACAGAGGCTATATTAATATGGTATATGCATTGATAGGAAAGATTGGAGTTGTTAAGGACATGGAAAAACTAAGTGATAAAAAAATTGGTGACAAAGTAAAAGTCATATATTTGACAGCAACGGATTTTTTAAAAGAAAGAATGTTGGCGCTTGGGTTTACTGAAGGGGCTGTTATTGAAGTGATTAGAAAAGCTCCTTCAGGAGACCCAACGCTATATTATATAAGAGAAACAATGATAGCTTTAAGAAAAGAAGAAGCGGATAAGATATTAGTTATGGGAATAAAAAATAATTAGCAATCTATTTTAAATAATTAGCAATCTATTTTAAATAATTAGCAATCTATTTTAAATAATTAGCAATTTGCAATTTGCAATTTGCAATTAAGGATGATTTTGCTGCGCAAAATCTTAGAATTAATTAAATAATTAAAGATTTTCTGACCAAAGGGAAGAAAATCAACAATAATTGCAAATTGGACATTGCAAATTGCAAATTATGTTTTGTTTTGTTTTTGCCTTTGTTTTTGAACTTAATTGCAAATTGCAAATTGCACATTGCAAATTATATTTTGTTTTGTTTTTGCCTTTGTTTTTGAACTTAATTGCAAATTGAACATTGCAAATTGCAAATTATGTTTTAAAGGGGTTGATATAAGATGGGTCTTACCTATAAATCAACAGGTAAGGATAGTTTAAAAGAGATATTTACTATTGAAAAAAAGGAAGATGAGTTTATAGTTGCGCTTGCAGGGAATCCTAATACAGGTAAAAGTACTGTTTTCAATGCTTTAACTGGTCTTCATCAGCATACTGGGAACTGGCCGGGCAAGACAGTTTCAAATGCTAGAGGAAGATTTACTATGAGAGAAAAAGATTTTGTGGTAGTAGATTTACCAGGCACATATTCGCTATTTGCATCATCAGAGGAGGAAAAAGTTGCTAGAGACTTTCTTTGTTTTGGAAATGCTGATGCCGTAATTGTTGTAACAGATGCTACTTGTTTGGAAAGAAATTTAAATCTTGTATTTCAAATTATGGAAATGAAGAAAAACGTGATTTTGTGTATAAACTTAATAGATGAAGCTAATAAAAAAGGGATAATTATAGATAAACAAGGAATTAGTAAGGAATTAGGTATACCAGTAATAGAGACTGCTGCAAGAAGTGGGGAAGGTATAGATGAATTAAAAAAAATGGTTTATCATATATACACGAAAAAAGAAGAAATATCACCAAAAATATTTCAATATGAGGATAGAATTGAAGATAAAGCAAAGGAATTAAGTGGATTAATTGTGGATAACTATGGGAAAAATACATTAATTGTGAATAACCTTGCTGTTAGATGGCTTTCTTTGAGATTAATTGATGGAGAGATTGGATTTATTGAAGAGATTAAAAAAGAAATAAATGATGTTGATTGGGATAAAATAAATACTGTGTTGTCTAATGATAACGATAAAAAAAGCAACAGGGAAAAACAGAAAAAAATTGACAATGATAAAAAAATAATCCGTGAAGGGATTATGAATTGCATTTATAATAAAGCAGAGGCAATTAATAAAAAATATGTAAATAGGGGAAAGGGAAGTATAATAAAAAGAGATAAAAAAATAGATGACTATATTACCTCTAGAGTATTTGGTATTCCTATTATGATTTCAATATTAGCTCTAGTTTTATGGATAACATTAACAGGTGCTAATTATCCATCGCAAATGCTGGCAAATTTATTATTTAGTTTTGAAGATAAATTAATAGATATATTTAATTATTTAAGCGCACCAAAATGGCTTTCAGGAGTTCTAGTGCAAGGTTTGTATAGAACATTAGCATGGGTAATATCCGTAATGTTACCACCTATGGCAATATTTTTCCCTTTATTCACTTTGCTTGAAGATTTGGGATATCTGCCAAGAGTTGCTTTTAATTTAGATCATCTTTTTAAAAAAGCTTGTGCACATGGCAAACAATGCCTCACTATGTGTATGGGATTAGGATGTAATGCAGCAGGGGTTATAGGTTGTAGAATTATTGATTCACCAAGGGAAAGACTTGTCGCTATATTAACAAATAATTTTGTCCCTTGCAATGGACGTTTTCCAACCCTTATAGCTATAGCATCTGTATTTTTAGTTACAAAAAATATAGGCTTTTTTGGTGGCATATTGCCAGCTTTAGCTGTAACGGCCATGGTTGTAATAGGGATATTAATATCTTTGCTAGTATCATATATTTTATCTAAAACTTTGCTTAAAGGAGTGCCTTCAAGTTTTTCTTTGGAGTTACCACCCTATAGAAAACCTCAAGTAGGTAGAGTTATTTATACATCTCTTATAGATAGGACAATCTTTGTGCTTAACCGAGCAATTGTTATAGCGGCTCCAGCTGGTGCAATAACTTGGATTTTGGGGAATGTATATATTGGAGATTTTAGTATTATACAACATATGGCGAGTTTTTTTCAGCCCTTAGGGAATCTTATGGGATTGGACGGTTATATTTTATTAGCCTTTATACTTGGACTTCCTGCAAATGAAATAGTATTACCTATACTTTTGATGGCCTATCTTTCTACTGGAGCCATGGTAGATTTTGATAGTATAGAATCTTTAAGAGAGATATTGACAACTCATGGATGGACGTATTTAACAGCCCTAAATACAATGTTGTTTAGTCTGCTTCACTGGCCATGTGGTACAACAATTATTACCATAAAAAAAGAAACAGGAAGCCTAAAATGGACGATTATAGGGATATTGCTTCCTACGTCTATAGGGGTAGTAGTGTGTATGATCACGACCTTAATTTGGAAGATGGTTTTTTGAATATAATTGATAATGCACAAATACACAATGCACAATGTAGTGCGTCCAGCTAAGCTGGACCATACTAACTGATGAAAGTTCAGTCGAGGTAATTGCCAAGAAGCCTTGTAACTAA
>NZ_JBTVVN010000060.1:0-15964 GCF_054819755.1 Clostridium sp. DL1XJH146 | reverse complement strand
TTGTGACCCAAATTTGTTGTGCTTTTTTTTATTCAATCAGAAGGCCACTAAAAAAGGTATGCTTTTTCAGTGGCCTCACTAAGAACACGCCTGATTTCTGTACAAACTGCTCAGTTTCTTTATCCCAACACTCACCATTATGGCTTGACCAGGTATTAAATCTGTATCCGTTCCCTTGTTCATCATAGTAGTCTTGGTTCCAAAGCTGATAACTGAAATTTTCTACTTCTTCTTTTGCTTCAAAGGTTAGTAACCATCCATTTAACTAAAAAAAATGAGGCTATATCAGTTTTTTAATCCGATAATAGCCTCTTAACTCATTTTTTATATAACCTAATATAAAGCAACTGAACCATCCGTTCTTGATTCTGTTCCTCCATATAAAACCTGCCCATCTGTTATAATTATCTCACCACGACCAAAAGTTCCAAAATCTGTTGATATTGATATTTCATGCCCTTTTGCTTCTAATGCATTAACTAAATGTATTGGGAATTTCGGTTCAACAATAAATTTTTTACCTTCTATCCATTGCCATCTTGGTGAATCAAGCGCCATTTGTGGGTTCAAATGAAAATCTATGAGATTCATAGCTACTTGAACATGTCCCTGTGGCTGCATATAACCTCCCATTACACCAAAAGGTCCTACCGCTTTATTATCTTTTAGTATAAATCCAGGGATAATTGTATGATAAGTCCTTTTACCTCCTATTACATAATTATAATCTTCTTTATTTAAAGAGAAATCAGCTCCTCTATTTTGCAACGCTATTCCAGTTCCATCAACTACAACGCCGGATCCAAATCCCATATAATTACTCTGAATAAATGATACCATATTCCCATAACCATCAGCTGTACATAAATACACTGTTCCACCTGAAGGTGGTACTCCTGGCTCTGGTTCAATTGCTTTATCTGTTATATGATTTCTTCTTTCATCTGCAAACTCATCACTTAGCAATTGTTCAAATGTTACTCCCATGAACTTAGGATCTGTTACATATTTCTTACCATCAGCAAATGCAAGTTTCATTGCTTCAAATTGTTTATGATATGTATCTACTGAATCCTTAGTAATAAAATCATATTTTTTAAGAATATTTAATGCCATTAATGCTACTATCCCTTGTCCGTTAGGAGGAATTTCACATATTTCATACCCTTTATAATTAACTTTTATTGGTTCTACCCACTCTACTTCATATTGAACTAAATCTTCTTTTCTTAAATAACCACCATATTTTCTAGAACATGCATCAATCTTATCTGCAAGCTCTCCTCTATAAAAACTCTCTGCATCAGTTCTTCCTATCTCTTCAAGAGTTTTAGCATGGTTTTCTAGTTTAATTATTTCACCAACTTTAGGTGCTCTACCTTTTGGTGCAAAAGTTTTAAACCATTCTTTATATTCTTCTGTTGTAAATTCTTTATTATATTTTTCATATGCTTTTCCCCAGTAATGTCCAAGTACTGGAGATATAGGAAACCCATTTCTTGCATAATTTATAGCTGGTTCTAAAACCTCACTCAAAGATAATTTCCCAAATCTTTTTGAAAGAGCTGACCATGTTGCAGGGGTTCCCGGTACTGTTATAGGAGTCCATCCATACTTAGGCATTTTATTATAACCTTTTTTCTTCAATTCATCTGCTGATAAATTTTTAGGAGCAAATCCACTTCCATTTACTCCATAAAGCTTTTCATCATCCTTTATCCATACCAAAGCAAAAGAATCTGCTCCAATACCATTTGAAGTGGGCTCAACTACTGTAAGACATGCTGCCGTTGCTATTGCAGCATCTACAGCATTACCACCCTTTTTTAGAATATCTAATCCCGCATTAGCTGCTAAAGGTTGCGAAGTTGCTACCATTCCATTGGTTGCTATATGCGTATATCTATTAGAGGCATATGGCTGGTAATTACAATTAAATTTCATCTATTTAACTCCTTTCGCTGGATAATGGCACGAAATATAGTGTCCTTCGGACACTTGCCTATATTCAGGCATTACCTTAAAACATAAGTCCTTAGCCCTTGGGCATCTAGTATTAAATGGACACCCTATTGGAGGATTAACAAGACTAGGCACTTCCCCTTCAAGAATATTATATTCAGTAATGCTTTTAACTACTGGTCTTGGAGCAGAATTTAATAAAGAAATTGTGTAAGGATGCATTGGCTTCTCAAACAATTCTTTTGCACTACCCATTTCCATTATATTGCCTAAATACATTACCATAATTCTATCACAAAAATGTTTACTTACAGCTAAATCATGAGTAATAAATACATAAGTAAGATTATATTTATTTTGTATATCTTTTAAAAGCTTTAATACTTGAGCCTGAATAGAAACGTCTAAAGCTGATATTGCCTCATCACATACTATTAGTTCTGGGTTTAACGCAATAGCTCTTGATATTCCTATACGCTGTCTTTGCCCACCACTAAATTGATGTGGATATGAATTATAATGTTCTGGTTTAAGTCCTACTTCTTTCAATAATTCAATTACCTTTTCTTTTCTTTCTTGGTGATTTAAAGATGTATGAATTACAAATACTTCTTCAAGCGTTGTACCTACTCTATGTTTAGGATTAAGCGAAGCAAAGGGATCCTGAAAAATCATCTGCATATCTTTTATATATTTTTTAAATTCTTTATTTGTAACTTTGGTTAGGTCTACTCCCTTATATAAAACTTCACCTTCTGTCGGAGGGTCCATTTGAATTAATGCTCTACCAAGAGTAGATTTTCCACACCCAGATTCACCAACCACTCCAAGAACTTCACCTTTATATATTGTAAAAGTTACTCCATTTACAGCACGTGCATATCTCTCTTTTTTATCAAATAACTTTCCACTTTTTATAGTGAAGTACTTTTTAAGATTGCGTACTTCCATTAATGTTTCATTACTTTGTTTCATTAGTTTCAGCTCCTAAGTGACATATAAAATAGTGGTCTTTAGCACATTGAACTATAGGCAATACATTCTTTCTACTAAAACATTTATCAAATGCTTTAGTACATCTAGTGTTAAATCTGCATCCATCTATTTCTTCTTGAATTGTTGGGAACACTCCTGGAATCGGATTATTGTTAAAAGAATCAGAATCTATGTTAGGTACTGAAGCTAGTAAACCCTTAGTATACGGGTGTTTAGGATTGTTAAATATTTCATATGACGTTCCTTCCTCACATTTCTCTCCAGCATAAAGCACACAAACTCTATCGGCTACTTCAGCAACAACACCCATATCATGTGTAATAAGTATGATACCAATATTTAATTCTTTTTTTAAATCTTCAAGAAGCTTTAAAACTTGAGCCTGTATCGTAACATCAAGAGCTGTTGTTGGTTCATCTGCAATTATTATATCAGGTTCAGCACATAAAACCATTGCTATCATAACTCTTTGCCTTAGTCCACCACTTAGTTGATATGGATATTGTTTAAGTCTTTCCTTAGCTTCTGGAATACCAACTTTCTCTAAATATTCTATTGCCTTTTGTGAAGCTTCTTTACCTTTAATACACTTATGCAATTTGAGTGCTTCCTTTAATTGGTATCCTATTGTAAGAAGTGGATTTAAAGCTGTCATCGGCTCTTGAAAAATCATTCCAATCTTATTACCCCTAAAAGATCTCCTTTCTTTTGTGGATAGCGTTAGTAATTCTTGCCCTTTGAATTTAATACTACCGCCAACGACATTGCCGTTGACAGGTAGTAAATCCATTATAGCTAGGGAAGTTACACTTTTTCCACATCCAGACTCACCAACTATACAGAGTGTTTCCCCTTTAGATAGTTCAAAACTTATTCCTCTAAGTGCAAGAAATTGTTCACCATCAATTCTAAATCCTGCTTTTAAGTCTGTTACTTCTAGTAATTTTCCCATAATATCTTATCTACTTTCTTTCAATATTTTTTATATAGAAGTTTCCACCTGGATCCATTGGGATATCCCCAAGGTCAGATGCATAAGCATAAACATTGTTTGAATGCATTAAAGGGAATACACCATTGTCTTCTATAATTGTTTTATTAGACATATCAAGTGCTTCTAATCTAGTCTTTTCATCAAGTGTTGATTTTGAATCCATTACAAATTGGTCGAATTCAGTATTTTGATAATATGAACGGTTACCATTACCTGCATTATCTGAATGCCAGTTTGGATAAAATAATTCAGAACCATCTCCAGTTAAATTAGACCATCCTAATACAAATAAATCCATTCTATTTTCAATCTTAGTTTCTGAAAGGAATGCACCCCACTCAAGCATTTCAATCTCAACATTCTTAAATCCAGCTTCTAAAAGAGATGCTTGTAGGAACTCAGAAACTTCAGGATATACTGAACTATTTGCTGCCAATATGTGTATTGGTTTATCTGCAAGATTATTATCTGCAACAATTTGTTGTGCCTTAGCCATATCAAAACCAGTTCCATAAGTTTCAGATTTATCATTGTATCCAAATACTTTTGGTCCAATCAATGAATCACTAGCTATCGCAAGTCCATTTTGAGTTGCCACAAAACCTTCTTTATCTATAGCATAAGAAATAGCTTCTCTAACTTCAGGTATCTCTGTCGAACCAGTTTTAGAACTGCTTGCACGTACTCCAATATATGTTACTCTTCCTGAAAGTTCTGATACCAAAGTTACATTAGACATATTTTCAACTCTAGATAAATGTTCCGCTGTTATTCCTTCAAAGAAATCAGATTCTCCTGTTTCTAATTTAGATATTGCAGTAGAAATCTCTGGTACTATATCAACACGAACACTTTTAATAAAAGGTACCTCACCCCAATAGTCTTCATTAGCTTCTAATATTACATGAGAACCAGAAACAAATTCTACAAATTTATATGGACCTGTACCTACGGGTTGAGCCATTAAATCTTGGCTTTCTGCTGCAGTTGGTGAAATAATAGCAGCATTAGCATGTGCAAGTTTTGCTATCATAACCCCATCAGCGTATTTAGTTTTTATCTCCACTTCATAATCTGAAAGTACATTTATTGATTCAACTGATTCCATAATTGATGCTCTTGCAGAACCGTAATCAGGGTCCATTATCTTTTCAAAAGTATACTTTACTGCCTCAGCATTAAACGGAGTACCATCATGGAACTTAATTCCTTCACGTAATTTTATTACCCAAGTCAATTCATCAGGATTAGAATAACTTTCTGCTAATAATGGTTCATAACTTTGCCCATCAAATGATCTTACAAAAAGAGTTTCGTAAATCTGGACATTAACTCTAGATGATGCAGAATCATTTGTTTTTAAAGGATTAAATCCTACAGGTTCTGCTTGAACAACTAATTTGAAATCATCCCTAACTGCAATATCATTATTATTTGTTGAATTATCACTAGTGGATGTTGAACCATTCGTAGTACCACCACAAGCAACCAAAGAAACTGCAAGAACAAGTATTAATAATAAACTAACTATTTTCTTCATTTTTTTATCCCCTTTTTAATTTAATTTTTATAGATTATCACTTAGATTTGGATCTAAGATATCTCTTAGTACATCTCCTAATATGTTAAAGCAAAGCATTGTTATGATAATTGCAACCCCAGGAACAATAATCATATGAGGTGAATCGTATATAAACTCTCTTCCAGCCGCAACCATAGTTCCCCACTCTGATAGTGGTGGCTGAGCTCCTATTCCAAGATAACTCAAAGATGCTATTGAAAGTATAGCTGTAGCCATACGCATAGTAGCATATACTACAATTGATGCTAAACAATTGGGTAAAATATGTATAAAAATTATTCTTAAATCACTGGCCCCTAGAGATTTAATAGCTTTAATATAATCATTCTGTTTAATCTTTAAAGCCTCTCCCCTTACAATCCGTGCAAACATAGGTATTGACCAAATAGAAATTGCTAAAGTAACGTTAACTAACGATGTTCCCATCATAGCCACTATGAGCATTGCAAGCAAAATTCCAGGAAATGAAAACATAATGTCCATAATACGCATTACTACGCTATCAATTTTAGGATAATATGCAGCAAACAAACCCGCTGCAACACCTATAGTCATACCAAAGAGTATAGCAATAAATCCTACAGATAAAGATATTCTGCCTCCATATAAAATTCTTGACCACATATCTCTACCCAAGTTGTCTGTCCCTAATAGATGGATACTTGAATAAAACTCATTACCTTTGCTATCTATAATTAGTTTAGGTGAAAATCCCGGTGCAAGAAGTATTTCTTTTAGGTTTTGAATAGTAGGATCATATGAAGTAAATAATGGCGCTCCAATTATTAGAATAATTTCAATTGTTATAAGAGCGAATGCTATAGTAGCCAATTTATTTCTAAATAATTTTTTAAAAATATTTTTTATATAACTTTCTTTTTCAATAATCTGACTCATATAAACTCCTAACTTTTATAATTTATTCTTGGATCAATTAATACATAAACAATATCTACAAGTAATGTAATTAATATAAAAGAGGCTGCAAAAACTAATACTGAACTCTGCACCACAGTATAATTTCTAACATAAATGGCATTAATCATATATCTACCTAACCCATTTATAGCAAAAACTTGTTCTGTTATCATTGCACCACCTAATAACGCTCCAAACGTTGTACCAAAAACAGTGACAAGAGGTGTAAGTGCATTTTTAAAGGCATGTACCCATATAACTATGCCCTCTCTGACTCCTTTAGCTCTAGCAGTTCTAATATAATCTGATTGAAGCACCTCTAGCATAGCTGAACGACTTAACCTCATAAATACTGCTGCACTTCTAACGCCAAGTGCTATGGCTGGAAGAATTATCTGTTTAAATCCTGTGGGTGTATAAAACCAATGTGTCATGCCTCCAGTAGGAAACCATCCCAGTTTAACAGAGAACACCATAATAAGCATAATTCCTAACCAAAAGTTTGGAATTGAAATACCTAAGAGCGCTGTAGTAGTCGCTAGATAATCTAATATAGAATTTCTCTTAATTGCTGAAATTATTCCTAGTGGTATCCCAATAACTATAGCTACAATCATACTACCAATTGCTAAATTAACTGTATTAGGAAATCTTACTTTTATTTCTTCAAGAATAGGTTGTCTGGACTGAAGTGATGTCCCTAAATCTCCATGTACTAATCCATCAACATATTTACCATATTGCACTAAGAAAGGCTCATTTAAACCTAATGACTGTCGCACATTCTCAATATCTGACTCTGTAGCTGATTCACCAGCGATAAGCTGTGCAGGGTCACCAGGTGCAAAATAAAGACTAGAAAATACTAAAAAAGTTATTCCAATTAACATTATTACCATTTGAAACAATCGTTTTACAATATATTTTTGCATATTTCACCACCTTCCTATTATTTATTATGTTATAAAAATATATTTGAATGTAACAATATCTTAATATAAATAGGCTCTATACATTTAAGTATTTCTTCATATAAATATTTGAGTAATTTTAAATGAAAATCAAACCATATATAAATGCTCCTATTATCATAAAAACAGGATGTACATTGGTAAAATACACTAATGTAAATGCTATAATTCCTAACAAATATGTATGTATACTCCCAAAAGATGTTTTAGCCATTGAAAAAACAACTCCTGAAATCAGAACAACTACCACAGGTCTTACCGCAATCATCATACCTGACAACCAATCACTATCTTTAAATTTATAATATATTGTACTAAGTACTACTATTCCAACAGTACTCGGTATAACTAACCCCATTGTAGCTACTATTAGTCCCACTATACCAGCCGTTTTGTACCCAATTAGAGCAGCTAGTTTTGTAGTAATTGGACCTGGAAGAGAATTCCCAAGCGCATATGAATCAGTAAATTCTTCTATACTCATCCATTTAAGATTTTCTACTATCTCTCTTTGTACCAAAGGAACTGAGGCTTGTCCTCCACCAAAACCAAATAAACCTGTTTTAAAAAAAGCTAGAAAAAGTTCAATTAATTTATCCATACTTAACTTATTTCACATCCTTCCTATAACTTATTTAATAATAAAGTTATTTATGTAACATCTATAAATCTTAAATTACAAGCTGTTACTAGATTTCTTTTTTATTTATACTTATAGTACACAAAAAAAAATATGTTGTAAAATTTAATATACTTTCCTTTTGTAAGTGTATTGATTGTTTTTTGAATAAAGAATTCATCTTGCAAGCATTTTATTTAAAAAAAAATTATATTGGCATTCTATTGTTACTTTATTAATCATTGTGAAGTTTTTTTGCTGATTAATCAAAAAATATATATTTTATTTGCAACTTATTAATAACTCACTAATTTTTATTAATTATCAATTAAATAATGTAAATAAAAAACTGAGGCTATCTCAGTTTTTTATTCTGATACAGCCCCTTATTAATATTTAATAGAATTTATTTTTTTATTCAAAGATACAATATGCAAAATATAAATTATTCATAGTAAGTCTAATGATTTAATTATAGCCTTGCTCCTAATCTTGCTTTAAATCTTGTTACTATTAATCTGCTAGTAACCCTAATTACTCCATCCATAGAGTAAAGTTTCTTATATAAAAAATCATTTAATTCTTCATTTATCCCAATCATAGCGTGTACATGCAGGTTACCAGTACCAGTCATTTGATAAACATCTGTAACATTTTCTATTAAAGCAATTTCATTACCAATTTCATATAACTTTGTAGACTCTACTTCTAAATCAAAAAAAGCTGCTATTTGTTTTCCTGTTTTTCTCAAATTAGTCAGTATAGTATATTTTTCTATAATACCGTTATCTTCTAGACTTTTTATTCTAGCTTTTATTGCTACTCTAGACAAATTGACTAATTTGCTTAATTCTACATACGAAATCCTTGCATTTTGGGATAATTCATATAATATTATTTCATCAATTTCATCTAAATTATTATACTTCATTATATTTTTCCTTTCGCAAAATTTTTTTCGATTTTTAGTATATTACAACATTTTATTAAAATATTCTATTCTATTATATTATATAGTATATATCTTTAATTGTAAACGTTATGGAAATATAGCACGTATTTTTGAGGCTTTTACCAATCTGTCAATGGCAACCATATAGGCACCCATTCTAAATGTGGTATTTTTCTCGATAGCTTTGTCCCATACTTCATTAAATGCTTGTATCATTTTTTTCTCAAGAGTTCTATTAATTGTCTCTTCATCCCAAGTTATTGATTGTATATTTTGTACCCATTCGAAATAAGAAACTACTACACCACCAGCATTTGCTAGAATATCTGGAATAACTTTTACTCCTTTTCTTTGAAGTACCTTATCAGCTTCAGTCGTTGTAGGTCCATTTGCTCCTTCAATTATTATGCTAGCTTTTATACTGTCTACATTATTTTCATTTATTTGATTTTCTAAAGCAGCAGGCACAAGTATATCAGTTTCTACAGCTATAAGTTCTTCATTTGTAATTCTCTCATCGCCGTCTTTTAAAATATAATCACTTAAAAACCTACCTTTTACTTCTGATAAAAACTTTGAAATCTCTTCAATATCTAATCCATTTTTATTGTAAAGTCCGCCAGTCATATCACTTACAGCAACAATCTTGCAACCTTCTCTATGCAATAATTTTGCAGCAGTACCACCAACATTACCCATTCCTTGAACAGCAATTCTTGCACCTAAAACAGGCTGTCCTAATCTATGCAAAATTTCTTTAGCAACAAACATTACTCCTCTTCCTGTTGCTTCACCTCTACCCAAAGATCCACCGATTTCAATAGGTTTCCCAGTAACTACTCCAGGCACTGTGTAACCTTTAAGCATACTGTAAGTATCCATAATCCAGCCCATAACTTCAGCATTTGTATTAACATCGGGAGCTGGAATATCTCTTTCTGGCCCAATAATAGGCAGTATCATTGCAGTATATCTTCTTGTCAATCTCTTCAATTCATTTTTAGTGAGTTCTGCCGGGTCAACCTTAACTCCACCTTTTCCTCCACCATAAGGAATGTTAACTACAGCACATTTTAGACTCATCCAAGCTGCTAGTGCTTTAACTTCATCAATATTCACGTCATGATGATATCTTATCCCGCCTTTACAAGGACCTCTAGAGCTTGAATGTTGTACTCTATAACCTTCAAACACTTTAATACAACCATTATCCATTTCTACAGGAATTGATACTTTTAATTCTCTTTCTGGTGACTTAAGTGCAACATAATCATTTTCCTCTAGATCCAACATTTTTGCTGCCTTGTCTAAAACCTCTAACATATTATCGTATGGATTATAACTTTTAGCCATAATTATTCCCCCTTCTTATAGTTAATAGTTCACAGTGCATAGTTCACAGTTAAAAGTTCAAAGTTAACAATGCTGAGTCAACAGTTTTTTATTAAAATAAAGCTTTATTTTTTTTAAATAAATTGTATTAGTGAAATCTATATAATACTAAAAAGCAATTTTCATACCAAAAATCAAAACTTTTAGATTGGGAAAACTAGCCTTCTTTAAGTAATCGTTTTCTTTTATATCAGGAAAAGGGGTTGAATAGGTTAACCCATTCGACCCCCTTTCCTCTTTTTACACCCCTTTATATCCCATTCGACTCATAACTTTTATCCCTTTTAAGCTAATTTCGCTACCTTTTCTACCTATATTCTTTTTCACATAATCATATTTCTCAAGATGGTTCAGAATTCGTCTAACTTCTTGTTCACTGATAGGAAACCCTTTCTCTATAGCTAAATTGCTTATGCTTCTTCTTCCCATTCGCCTATTATTGGTATAATTCTGATATAAAATATTTAATATATAGATATACTTTTCTCTTTCACTGCCTGATATTTCTACCAATTCCTTTACTTCTATTTTTTCAAAATCTTGATTTTTTATATGCTGAGGAGTTATTGTATAGTTTTCATTTTTTCCATAGCTATTTTTTTCCTCTATAAACTCTCTATCATCTTGAGTATAATAATAATTTTCTTCTTGAATTTGTAGCCCTTCAATGGGTAGATCTTCAATATCTATTATACTTTTTTCTATATTAATAAAATATTCTGCAAAATTCCTGAGTTCCCGAATATTCCCAAGCCATTCATAGTTAAGTAATTTATCTTTAGCTTCATTACTTAATGAATACTTGCCATTGAAATACTTTTTATAAAACTCTAGTATAACTAGAATATCCTCTTTTCTATTTCTCAGCGGAGGTAATTTAAGCGGTAAAACCTTTAGCCTATAAAACAAATCTCTTCTAAAGCTGCCGACTTTAACTAAATCATATAAGTTTCTATTTGTTGCCGCAATTACTCTAATGTCTACAGAAATTATCTTATCTCCACCAAGTCTCATTACTTCTTTTTCCTGAAGAACCCTTAGTAGTTTTACTTGGAGATTCATAGGAATTTCTCCAATCTCATCTAAGAAAATAGTTCCTTTGTGGGCAAGCTCGAATAATCCTGTTTTACCACCTTTTTTAGCCCCTGTAAAAGCTCCCTCTTCATATCCAAACAATTCACTTTCTAGTATATTACCTGGCAAAGATGCGAAATTTACAGCAACAAATTGATAGTTTTTTCTTGGTGAATGGTTGTGAATAGCTTGTGCAAAAAGTTCTTTGCCTGTTCCTGTTTCTCCTTCGATTAGTATAGATGAATTTGAAAACGACATCCTTTTTGCTTTTAAAATTGACTCTTTTAAACATATGCTCTCTCCAATAATATCTTCAAATCTATACTTAGCTATATGCCCTTTGCCTATTATTTTCTTTCTTATTTCATGTTGTCTTTTTTCTGTTTCTCCAAATTCTTTAATAATTATTGTAGCTCCATAAAACCTTCCTGAATTAATAGTAGGATACGCAGACAATACAATATTCTTTCCTTCTATCTTAATAATTTCATCTTTTAAAATCTCTTTTTTTTCAAAAACTTGAGTATAAGTTTGGGTTGATATTAGGTCTGAAATATTCATTTTATCTACGTCTTTATTTTCTAATTTAAGTGTTTGAAGTGCCTCTTTATTATAATCTTCTATATTGCCATTAGTATCAAATATTAAATAACCTTTATCAAAATTATCAAAAAAAGATTTAAATATTCCTTCATAGCTGTTAGTCCTATTAACAAGATACATCAAACTCTTATTATAAGAAATCATTTCTTTATAAGCATTTAATACATCTTTTTCTTTTAGCATTTTCATTAAGTTACAGTCCACACCAATTTCAATAATTGTACCTATACTCATCATAGAAGTACCTATGTCTAAAATATTCAACCTGGTATTCTTCAATTCATATCCTAGAGATATTATTATTCCACTTTCTATTTTTTCATAATCCTCAAAGCTACAAGGTATAATTTCTATATTACTCTTAATTAATTTCCGAATGACAAAGGACATATCTCTAGCCATATCTTTAGTTTCATCAATCAAATACACTTTGTCCTCTTCATAAATATCTTTGAAATCTATTAATTTTAAATAAGCTTCTTTTGTTATAGTTCTTTCAATTATAATAATCTTACTTTTTGAATTCATATGTTTTTTTATTTTTGAATAAAGATAATAGGATGAAATAACTATAACATCTGTTGAGATAACATTATACTCACTTATGTCATTTGCTAGAATACCTTTTATATGTAACTTATCCTCAAAGGTTGTTTTTAATTGATCAATATATACTTTTATCGTTTCAAAATTATAATCTATTATAGTAATTGATTTTTTCAATATTTTGCCTCCTACCGCAAGAGATAAGTATGTAGTTTTAACTAAAGTTTAGTGCGGAGAAGAAAATATGTCAACATCATAAAATGATTGGACTGTGTAAGTAGAATCAGAACTATATGTATAACTAAAAATTTAAGCAATAAACAAACACCAATCCAGCATCAAATAGGCTACTAGATTGGTGTTACATATAAACTTTGTCATATTTGGTTGCAGTCTTCTTTTAGTACCAAAAGCTAGCTATAAACCCCAACTAAATCTTTTCTACGATAAACACTGAGCAACAATCCTAATAAAATCATATTACTTACAAAATTAGATCCACCATAAGATATAAAAGGTAAACTAATCCCCGTTATAGGAAATAGACCTAAATTCATTAGTATACTTGTAATTACCTGCAGAGAAAAAACTGTTATTATTGCAACTGAAATTAATTTTCCATAAGAAGAATGTATCTTTCTTGTAGCTAAAAACATTCGTGAAAAAGTTAAAACAAAAACAATCATAACTACTCCTGCTGCTATCCAACCAAAAGCAGAAACTATATATGCAAAAGCAAACTCTGTGTTCATCTCTGGAATTGCAAAAGAGTTAATACCATTGACATTTATATATAGAGCTTCACTCTTTCCTATAAGTTTTGAACCTGAAAGCATTTTATTTAAATTGGAATTTATATATCCTGATCCATTTGGGTCTGAGGCATAATTAATAAACGAAAGAAGTCTTGTATGCATATAAGGGTTATTTAATAAGTAAAAAAACAGAACTCCTATAAAACCTATAACACCACAATAAATTATTAACAAAAACTCTTTCCGATTTCCTTTAAAATCTTTCCCATTACCAGCCACCCCTAGTATTGCAATATAACCACAACTAAGAAATATAGCATTAGGCATTGATTGTAAAGTACCAGCTATAAGCACAATACTAATAATAGCTAGAAAAGATATCCCCATTAATTTCTTTCTGTAATTTACTGAATCGGATATACAATTATTTAATAATCCTGCAAAAGATAAAAGAAACAATGGAATAAATAGTATAGAAGTTATAATACTAAATGGTCCAATTCGTAAATAGGGCATACCATTAACTCTGATTGAAAAAAATGAACTAAAAAATAAAAAAACTAATGTTGCTACAAAAATATGTAGCGAATATTTTTTTAACTTTGTATAATCGAAAAAATAACACCCTATACAAGCTACAAATCCAATTATCAAATACATTATGTAAGCTTTATATGAAAGGTTTATATTATCAGAACTTGATAGAGATAATAACGTAATTACCCCTATAAACACCATAGCGATAATTAAGGCAACTATAGACCACTCAGTTTTAGGTCTATGTGTTTTATTTAATTTCTTCCCAATCTCAAAGGGGTCTCCCATTTGCTGAACTGCCTTTTTAATCCCTTCATCTTCATTCATACCATTTTCAATGTATTCATTTTTAAGTTCTTCAATGTGTCCTTGTAATTCATTAGCTAGTTCTGGATGAACTTCTTTATACTTGACTTCAGTACATACATCAGATAAAAATTTTGATATAAACTTATTCAATACAAGGACCTCCTATTACTTTATTTACTTTATTAATGTAGTGTTGCCATTCCTTTTGCTTTTTTCCTAAATACTTTTTTCCATCCTTTGTTATCCTATAGTACTTTCGTTTTCTAGCCGAAGTGGTTTCCTCCCAGTAAGCTTCTATCATTCCATCACTTTCTAATGTATGAAGAATAGGATAAAGAGTACCTTCTTTTAGTGTGAATGTATTATCCGAACGCTCTTGTAATTGTTTTATCATCTGGTAACCATACATTTCACTAGTATTTAACAAACTAAGGACAAGCATTGTTGTACTTCCTTTAATAAGTGATTTATCAATTTGCATTAATATACCTCCTTTACATATGCATATGTTATCTATGTATAATGCTAAACATTTTTCCCAGTTTTGTCAAGTATAATATTAGAATTTTGAGGATTAATATTAATACTTTGATTATATGCTTTATTTTTCACAAATAAAAATCCAGCATCAAAATTTCAACGCTGGATTTTTATTAATTTTTATACTTAAATCCTTTTTTATATCTAGCTTTTATTATCTTGAGTTTCTATCACTATACTCAACTCAATTATTTGCAACTTGCATCAAAAACAGTTTAAAAAATCTTTCTAAATATCTTTAAATAATCTTCCTTACCATATGTTCAATATTTCTTCTGATAATAACATATTAAAAGCATTTGCAGAAATCCACATATGAACAGAGGAATCGCAACCAACAATGCAGCTGTTGTGTCACCTATGCATATCAAAATTAAATTCACTGTTAGCATCATAAATATAGTTATCAGCATGGACATCTCAGCCGCTTTTCCTCTTATCATGATGTTTCTTTCATCTTTTTCTTCAATTTTTAGATTTTCATCATTACTAGTAAAGTTAGTCAAATGTAATGCCAAAAATATAACTCCACCTATATCAAATATAACTCCAATAGCCCCCACTAAAATTTTCTGCCCCATAGTTAATGGAATATCAAGTTTTTCATTACCTGAACAGATCATAACCGCAGCAAACCCAATCATAAAAAACAAAATCCCCAATACAAAAAATAATTTTCCTTTTTTATTCATTTTACTTCTCCTCCTTATAAAGATAACGCAAACTTAAATTTATATATACATATACAAAACTCCACGATTTACTCAATTATGAACTTACATAAATTTATTTTGAAGTTGTTTCCCCATAAATAAAAATATCCTCGATTCTCTTACTAAAAAATCCTGAAATTCTAAAAGCTAGTTCTAGTGATGGATTATACTTACCCTTTTCAAGAGAAATAATAGTCTGCCTAGATACCCCCATCAATCTTCCAAACTGTTCTTGGCTCAAACCTTGTTCTTTCCTCAACTCTTCCAAATGATTCTTCATGTTTATGCCTCCTTATGCAAACGTTCCTTTACATCTTATGCAATTTTTATGCACATCCTTTAAGATGTGCATAATTTTTGTTAAGTTACCTTTACATTCTGAATATATCATACCAAATTTATCCTGTCAAGGTTCATTTACATTTTACAGCTCTAACGAGCAAATTTATTTTATAGCTGTAGTAAGCTTAAATTTATCGTTTTAAATTTCAGAAAATTCTA
>NZ_JBTVVN010000005.1:0-131163 GCF_054819755.1 Clostridium sp. DL1XJH146 | reverse complement strand
TTTATTCTAAAAAACTTTGAAAACCTTGATATATAAAGATTTAATAAAGAAAGTAGTGTAAAAAACTTTACACTAACTAAAAGTATAAGGAGGTTTTTATATGAAAGCAAACGATACATGGGTAAAGGTTTTACTTATTGGAAGTATTATTATGCTTGTTGCGATGGTTACAAAAAATGCCAATATATTAGCGTTTGGTTTTCCAATAGTATGTTTCAGCTGGATGTGGCTTGGGGCACTTAAAAAGGGTAAAGTGTATGGTGTATTAAGATATGGATTGATTTCTTTACTTGTAATTTGGTGGGGCGGATTTTTTGCAATGCTTAACTTTGATATGTCTAAACTTAATGGATTTGTATTAGGATTTCCAAAAGCAACAGCAATTATGATATATATTGTATGGCTTCTTCCATTATTTACAGGTACATGGCTTTTTGGGAAAAGATTTAAAAAAGACTATTTAACTGATGAAGATATTATAGAATTTAATGCCAGGGTAGGATCAAATATTGCTACAGAAAAAGAGTTAAAAGAGTTAAAAAATAAGTCTACTAAAATCGAATTATAGGGGGATTTAGTGTATGAATACTATTAGATTAGTTATTGCTTTATATATGGTTGTAGTTCTTTTAATTGGTTTCTATGCAATGAAAAGAACTAAAAATTCATCAGATTTCTATGCTGCAGGTAAAAGTTTAGGGATAGTGGCAATTGCAATGGCATCGTTTTCTGCAGCTATTTCTGGATTCGTTTTTGTAGGAGGTCCAGGATTATTTTATAATTTAGGTATGGGTACATTGTGGCTTACTTTTCCTACATCAATTTCTTTTGCTATGTGTTGGATTATAATGGGTAAAAGAATGAGGTTATTGACGGAATCAGAAGGTTGTGTAACAACACCAGATGCAATTTTTGCTAGATATAAATCTAATAGAACTAGATTAATTGCAGCTGTCGCAACTATGGTAGGACTGCTTTTATATCTTGCTACTCAAATAAGTGCATTAGGGTTTATTTTAGCACCTATATTTAATATAAATTTTATAACAGCAGTTATAATTGGAATGATAATTGTAATAATATATTCAGCAGCAGGAGGAATGCTTGCGGGTGTTTATACAGATGTTTTTCAAGGTGGAATGATGGCAATAGCATCTATACTTATTGTTATTTTTGCAGTAAAAGAAGGTGGCGGGATACCAAATATGTCAACAATTATTGCAGGGTCAGCTGATGGGGCTGCAGCAATTTCAAATCCTTGGGGAGTTATTTCACCAGGACTAGCTATGGGGTGGTTCTTCTGCTTATCAATTGGTATAGTAGGTCAACCACATATAGTTCATAAATTTTATATGCTCAAAGATATAAATAAATTAAAGTGGGGTCCACTGATAGGTGCTATACCTGCTATGCTGGGGGGATTATTCTGGGTAAGCATTGGATTATGCGTAAAATATTTAGCTGTAAGTGGATTATTACCTCAACAAGCAATGGACTTGTTAGCTGCTAGTACTGATAACGCAGTAGTTGTTTTCTTAAATAGCTATGTACCTAAATTTATAGCTGGAATGGTTTATGCTGGAATAGTTTCAGCGGTAATGTCTACAGCAGATTCATTTATAAACATAGTTTCAGCATGTATAGTTAAAGATATTCCAGCGGCAATGAATAAAAAATTAACATCTAAACAAGAATTAAATTATGGAAGAATAACAGTTGTAATACTTGCCATTTTAACAATAATAATATCTTTTACTGCAGGAACAAAAGGGATAGCTGTTCTTGGTGCCTTTGGATGGGGAACTTTTGCTGCTGCATTAGCACCTGCTTTAGGTATAGGTTTAAATTGGAAGAGAGCTACAGAAAAAGCAGCCTTTTGGTCAATACTGATAGGTTTAGTAGGAAATGTAGCATTTGAAATAGGAAGTAAAATGAAAATGGCATGGTATGTAAATAGTTTTGGAAAATTAGGAATATACAATGGAACATTTATGCTTGTAGTATCAATAATTATATTTATTTGCGTTTCTTATATTACTCCACAAGAAGAACTTTCAGCAGGAGTAGATGCAGCTATGGATATCTAATTTAATAAAAATGAGAAGGCTGGGTTGTACCTGGCCTTTTCTAAATAAATTCTAAAGATAAAGAATTTTTGATATAATAGAATTAGCAATTGAATTGGGGTGGTGAAATGATAACTATAATGAATAGTATAGGATTTAGAGAATTTTGCTATGAAATTTTTGATAAATTACCAATAGCAATAGATATTGTAGATAAAGATGGGAACATTCTCTATATGAATAGGTGTTTCTTAAAATTTTTAAAGCTAAGGGAAGATGATATTCTTGGAAGACACGTTTCAGAAATAAATCATAATTCTAGGTTCCCAGATGTGCTAAATAATAAAAAAGCAGAAATTGCATGGGGACATAAATTTGAAAATGGAAAGGAAGCAATTGTTCATAGACTTCCCATTATTGATGATAATGGAGAAATTATAGGTGGTTTTGGGATGGTCTTATTTGAGAATATAAAAGAAGTTAGAGATATTCTAGATAAGTTTCAGCACCTTGATTCAGAACTGAAAAAATATAAGAGTACTATTGCAAAGTTAAATTGTGCTAAGTATACACTTTTAGATATAGTAGGCGAATCAGAAGAAATAGCAAAATGTAAAAGAAAAACAAAGAAAATTGCTAGGGTTAATTCAAGTATATTTATTTTTGGAGAAAGTGGAGTAGGAAAAGAACTTTTTGCCCATTCTGTTCATAATGAGAGTAATAGAAAAGATAAACCATTTGTTAGTATAAACTGTTCAGCAATTCCTGAAAATTTGATAGAATCAGAATTATTTGGTTATGAAGATGGAGCGTTCACTGGGGCTAAGAAAGGTGGAAATGTTGGTAAATTTCAATTAGCCCAAGGAGGAACTATTTTCTTAGATGAGATAGGGGAAATGCCTCTTTACCTTCAAGCAAAACTGCTTAGAGTTCTTCAAGAAAAAGAGGTTTATCCTATTGGAGCAAGTGCACCTGTTGTAATTGATGTAAGAGTCGTAAGTGCTAGCCATAAAAACTTAATGCAATTAGTGGACAAGGGTCAATTTAGAGAAGATCTATATTATAGATTAAATGTATTGAATTTAAATATACCACCTTTGAGAGAAAGAAAAGATGATATAAAGCTTTTATCAGAAGATTTTTTAAATAAATTTTATAAAGAGACAGGTATGTATAGAAATATACCTAAGAATGTAATGGATATACTTAAAAAATATGATTGGCCTGGTAATGTTAGGGAGCTTTTTAATATACTTGAGAAACTTTGTGTCAATTCAGAAGATGTGAATGTAAGTATACATGATATACCATCAGCGGTTATTAATAAAGCAATAGCAAAAGATCATAAGATTAAAAATAATAAATTAAAAGACATATTAAGTTCTGTGGAAAAAGATATTATTATTGAAACTTTAAAAGAGTGTAATCATAATAAAAGTGAAGTAGCTAAAAAACTTGGTATCCCAAGAGTAAGTTTATACAGAAAACTTGAGGAATACGAGATTGAATATAAATATTAACTAAAATAATATAAAAGAGAATTTTGTAACAAATTGGTACAATGTTATATTTATTAACACTAACCTAGCATATTAATGCTAGGTTTTTTATGTTTATATAGGTAAATATAGTTGGCATAAGTTTTGCTATTAATATATAGTGCGAGGTATAAAAGAATGATTTGATTTGAATTATATATATTAATTTAAGGTGGAGGTGTATTTATGAGAGATCATGTAGGTATTGTAGGATTTGGGACCTATTTGCCAGATAAGAAGGTTACTGCAGAAGAAGTAAGTGAGATGACAGGTGGTGTTTGGTCTGAAGATGCTGTAAAAGAAAAACTTGGATTTTTACAAAAATATGTTCCAGGCGAAGATGATGGTACACAAGAAATGGGTGTCAAAGCGGCACTAGATTGTTTAAAGAATACAGGGGTAGACCCTATGGACATTGATATGATTATATGTATAGGAGAAGAATGGAAAGAATATCCACTTACAACTTCGGCTATGTATATTCAAGAAAAAATAGGTGCATATAAGGCTTATGGATATGATATTAGTCAAAGATGCTGTACAACTATAACAGCTATGAAAATAGCTAAAGACACCATGATGTCTGATGAAAACGTTAAGACTGTACTTGTTTGTGGTGGTTATAGAAATGGGGACTATATAGATTATACAAATTCACGTGTTAGTTTTATGTATAACCTCTCAGCAGGAGCAGGTGCGGTTCTTCTTAAAAAGAACTATGGTAAAAATGAATTGTTAGGAACTTCTATATTAACTGATGGTTCCTTCGCTAGAGATGTTGCTGTTGTATATGGGGGAACTTTAAATCCGATAAACAATGAAAATCTAGATAAAGCTTATAAGAGTTTAGATGTTTTAGATGTTGTAGGAATGAAGAAGAGATTAAATGAAAAATCAACACCAAATTTCTTGTTTGTAGTAAGGGATTCCTTGGAAAAGAGTGGATATACACAAGAGGATATTGATTATTTAGCAATACTTCATTTTAAATATTCTGCT
Organism: Clostridium sp. DL1XJH146; assembly: GCF_054819755.1. Lineage (NCBI taxonomy): Bacteria > Bacillati > Bacillota > Clostridia > Eubacteriales > Clostridiaceae > Clostridium > Clostridium sp. DL1XJH146. The sequence continues at coordinate 126,560 of NZ_JBTVVN010000005.1, read as the reverse complement.
CATAAATATATTTTATCAGAGCTAGGAGTAAATGAGCAAAATTCTATATATTTAAAAGATTATGGACACATGGGTCAGATAGACCAAATTTTATCTATGAAATTAGCACTTGAAGAAGGAAAAATTAAAGATGGAAGTATAGTAGTTTCAGTTGGTGCTGGAATTGGATATGCTTGGGCAGCAAATACAATAAGATGGGGCGAAATTAGATAAGGAGGAATATTATGTTTTTTAATGATGAATTAAAGAAAAAAACAATAACTCTTGAAGATTCATTGCAAATGGTTAAATCAAATGATGAAGTAGTTGTTGCTCTTGCAGGGGCAGAACCAATTGGATTTTTATCAAATTTACACAAAGTAAAAGATAAGGTTGAAAATGTTTCTGTAGTAACATGCTTGAATATGGGTAATTATGAGTTTTGTTCTAATCCTGATATGAAGGGTCATTTTATTAATGAAACATGGTTTTATTCTCCGCTTACAAGGAAAGCACATAAACAAGGAACGGCAACATATATTCCAAACCATCTTCATTTAGCAGCAACAAAAAGACTTCAATATAAGAAGCCTAATATATTTATTGGGACAGCAACTCCTATGGATAAGCATGGTTATTTTTCTCTTTCCTTATCGGTTACTTATGAAAGGGAAATGGTTGAAGAGGCGGATATTGTAATTTTAGAAATAAATGAGAATTTACCTAGGGTACTCGGAGATACAGCAGTTCATATAAGTGAAGTTGATTATATCTATGAAAATAATTGTAATATTCCAGAATTACCTATAGTAGAACCTAGTGAAATGGATCTAAAAATAGGTGGTTATATTGCTGAACTTATTGAAGATGGATCAACTATTCAACTTGGGATAGGAGGCATTCCAAATGCCGTTGCTAAATCCTTAATGAACAAAAAAGATTTGGGTGTTCATACTGAAATGATAACAGATGGAATGGTTGAGCTCTACGAGGCTGGAGTAATAAATAATAGCAGAAAAACAATTCATAAAAATAAGTTGATAGGAACCTTCGCTCTAGGGTCTAAAAAACTTTATGATTTTATTGATAATAATATGGGAGTTGAACTCAAAAGAGGAGCTTATACAAATGATCCATACATTATAGGACAAAATTATAAAATGGTTTCAATTAATACTACACTCCAAGTTGATTTGACTGGCCAATGCGCCTCAGAATCATTAGGGTTTAAGCAATATAGTGGAACAGGTGGACAATCTGATACAGCTATTGGTGCTCAGAATTCTGAAGGTGGAAAATCAATTATAGCTTTATATTCTACAGCAAAAAGAGGGGCTATTTCTACTATAGTACCTGCATTGAGTCTTGGGGCAGGGGTATCTCTTTCTAGAAACGATGTAGATTATGTTGTAACAGAATATGGTGTAGCGGAAATGAGAGGCAGGTCTATTAGGGAAAGAGTTGATAACTTAATAAATATTGCTCATCCTGAATTTAGAGAAGAATTAAGAAAAGAAGCAGAGAAATATTTCATTTGGTAAGTTAGATTTATATATTAAAACTTTATTTTAAGGATAAAGGTTAAGTTTTGCTATGAAATAGTATAAAGAAAGTATAATAGGGGGTATTGTAATGAGATTAGAGGGTAAAGTAGCTGCTATTACTGGTGCAGGTAGAGGTATTGGCGCAGAAACTGCAAGGAAATTTGCAAAAGAAGGTGCAAAGGTAGTTGTATGTGATATTAACGAAAATGATGTTAATGTTATGGTGAAAGAAATAGAAGCACTTGGTGGAGAAGCTTTAGGCTTAGCTGTAAACGTTACAGATAGAGAAGCAGTAGAGAAAATGATTGAAGATATTAAAGATAAATTTGGGAAAATAGATATATTAGTTAATAATGCTGGAATTACAGCAGATGCTCAATTGGTAAAAATGAAAGAAGAAGATTGGGATAAAGTAATAGCCGTAAATCTTAAAGGTGTGTTTAATTGTAGTCAAGCTGCAGCTAAAGCAATGGCTGAACAAGGAAGCGGAGTAATATTAAATGCTTCTTCAGTGGTAGGTTTGTATGGTAATTTTGGACAAACAAATTATGCTGCTACTAAGTGGGGTGTTATTGGTATGACAAAATCTTGGGCTAAGGAACTAGGAAGAAAAGGAATAAGGGTAAATGCAGTAGCACCTGGATTTATATTAACTCCAATGACTGAGAAAATGCCAGAGAAAGTACTAGATTCAATGAAATCAAAATCACCTTTTAAAAGATTAGGTATGCCTGAAGATATAGCAAATGCATATGCGTTTTTAGCATCAGACGAAGCTAGCTTTATTACAGGAACTGTACTTAGTGTTGATGGTGGTGTTGTTATATAATGGGAAACTTAAGAGAAGTAGCTATAGTAAGTGCAGTAAGGACACCTGTTGGATCTTTTAATGGAAAACTTAAATCTATGAGTTCAGTAGACCTTGGAGTTATAGCAGCAAAAGCGGCAATAGAGAAAGCAGGAATAAGTTCAGATATAATAGATGAAGCAATTATAGGAAATGTACTTCAAGCAGGACAGGGACAAAATGTAGCAAGGCAAATAGTAATAAAATCAGGGTTAAAAGAAACTGTTCCAGCTATGACCATCAATAAAGTTTGTGGTTCAGGTCTTAGAACAGTAAGCATGGCTGCTCAATTTATAATGCTAGGAGATGCTGATGTAGTATTAGCAGGTGGAACTGAAAGTATGAGTAATGCACCTTATTTATTAAATCAGGCTAGAAGCGGTATGAGAATGGGTAATGGTGAGATTGTAGACTCTATGATCAATGATGGATTATGGGATATATTTAATAATTATCACATGGGTATTACAGCAGAAAATATAGCAGAAAAATGGAATATTACTAGAGAAGATCAAGATAGGTTTGCTTTCGAGAGCCAAGTGAAGGCTGAAATGGCTATAAGAGGTGGCAAATTTAACGATGAAATAGTTCCAGTAGAAGTACCTCAAAGAAGAGGAGAGCCAATTATAGTAGAAGAAGATGAGTATCCTAAGTTTGGTACTACTTTAGAAAAATTAGCTAAATTAAGACCAGCCTTTAAAAAGAATGGAACAGTAACAGCAGGAAATGCATCAGGTATAAATGATGGAGCGGCTATGTTTATATTAATGGCTAAAGAAAAAGCAGAAGAACTTGGATTAGAAATTTTAGCTACAATTAAATCCTATGCTTCAGCAGGTGTAGATCCAGCAATAATGGGATATGGACCAGTACCATCTTCAAGAAAAGCTTTAGAAAAAGCAAATATTACAGTAAAAGATTTAGATTTAATAGAGGCCAATGAAGCCTTTGCAGCTCAATCCTTGGCAGTAGCAAAAGATATGGAGTTTGATATGGTAAAAGTGAATGTTAATGGTGGAGCAATTGCACTAGGACATCCTATTGGAGGAAGTGGAGCTAGAATATTAGTTACACTACTTCATGAAATGAAAAAAAGAGATTCTAAGTATGGACTTGCAACACTTTGTATAGGCGGAGGTCAAGGAACAGCTATAGTTGTTGAAAGAGAAAAGTAAAAGAATACAAGCCGGCGACCTTTTATGGCGCTGGACTTAAGTATTCTTTAGAATTGTACACTCTACATTTCATACTATTATTAAAATAAAAACTTTATTCTGTAACTAATAGTATAAATATCAAAAATATTTTAAAACAGAGTTTGTTAAAAAGAGGGGGATTAGCAAAATGAAAGGTAAAACAATTAAGGAATTAAAGATTGGTGATAAAGCATCATTTCAAAAAACTATAACTGAGACTGATGTTTATCTTTATGCAGGTATTACAGGTGATATAAATCCTGCACATATTAATGAAGAGGTTTCAAAAGATACTATGTTTAAGGGTAGAATAGCACATGGAATGCTTACAGCAGGTTTAGTTTCAGCAGTGTTAGGGGTTCAGTTACCTGGTCCTGGAACAATATATCTTGGACAAGAATTAAAGTTTACGGCTCCAGTTCATTTTGGAGATACTATAAAGGCAGAAGTTGAAGTAAGTGAAATGATTGAAGAAAAAAATAGAATAAAATTGACTACAATATGTACAAATCAAAAGGGCGATATAGTATTGAAAGGTGTAGCTACTGTAATGCCACCTAGATAATAAATATATTCGACATATTAAACGTCATGGGCATTAATGTTAGAAAATTAACAAATCAGTTTTGGAATAAAATATCAATTAGCAATTTTCAATTAGCAATTAAGGATGATTTTGCTACGCAAAATCTTTTAATCAATTAAATAATTAAAGATTTTCTGACCAAAGGGAAGAAAATCAACATTAATTGCAAATTGAACATTGCAAATTGAACATTATTTTTTAAATTAACAACTCTTTAAAATATAGCCAAATAAAAATAAAAATACAGATAAAAGGAGGTATATTTGTGGACTTTCAAATAAGTAAAGAACATAAAATGCTAAGAAGTATGTTTAGAGAATTTGCAATAAATGAAGTTGAACCTTTAGCAGAAGAGGTTGACGAAAAAGAAATGTTTCCTGTGGAGACTGTTAAAAAAATGGCTAAATGCGGTATTATGGGGATTCCATTTCCAAAAGAGTACGGTGGTCAAGGTGGGGATGTTTTAGCGTATGCTATGGCTGTTGAAGAATTGTCAAAAGTATGTGCTACAACAGGAGTTATTCTTTCGGCGCATACATCTTTGTGTGCAAGTCCTATATATGAATTTGGTACAGAGGAGCAAAAACAAAAATATTTAGTACCTTTAGCTAAAGGAGAAAAATTAGGAGCTTTTGGACTTACAGAGCCAAATGCAGGGACTGATGCTTCAGGACAACAAACAAAAGCAGTATTAGAAGGCGATTATTATATATTAAACGGATCTAAAATATTTATAACAAATTCAGGTTATGCTGATGTGTATATAATTATGGCAATGACTGATAAATCTATGGGTACAAGAGGAATTTCTGCATTTATTGTTGAAAAAGATTTTGAAGGTTTTTCTGTTGGTAAAAAGGAAGCTAAGATGGGTATCAAAGGCTCTGCAACTTCTGAATTAATATTTGAAAATTGCAAGGTTCCAAAAGAAAACTTATTAGGTAAAGTTGGTAAAGGATTTAAAATTGCTATGAAAACTCTTGATGGTGGAAGAATTGGAATTGGAGCTCAAGCATTGGGAATAGCCCAAGGAGCCATTGATGAAACAGTTAAGTATGTAAAAGAAAGAAAACAATTTGGAAGATCAATAGCTAAATTTCAAAACACACAATTCCAGCTTGCAGATATGGAAACAAAAACAGAAGCTTCAAGATTGCTTGTTTATAAAGCAGCAAATTGTAAAGATAACAAATTACCATATGGTGCAGAAGCAGCTATGGCAAAACTTTTTGCTTCAGAAACAGCAATGGAAGTTACAACAAAAGCAGTTCAGTTACATGGTGGATATGGATATATGAAGGAATATCATGTAGAAAGAATGATGAGAGATGCAAAAATAACTGAAATTTATGAAGGAACATCTGAAGTTCAAAAAATGGTCATTTCAGCAGGAATGCTTAGATAAGGAGGCGTATTTATGAATATAGTAGTTTGTATAAAGCAAGTGCCAGATACCACAGAAGTTAAATTAGATCCTAAAACAGGAACACTTATAAGAGATGGAGTTCCAAGCATTATCAATCCAGATGATAAAAGTGGACTTGAAGCGGCATTAACATTAAAGGATAAATTAGGAGCAAAGGTAACAGTAGTTTCTATGGGACCACCTCAAGCAAAAGAAGCATTGATAGAAGCTTTTGCTATGGGAGCGGATGAAGCTATATTAGTAACAGATAGAGCATTTGCAGGAGCGGATACTTGGGCTACATCAACAACCTTAGCAGCAGCTCTAAAGAAATTAGACTATGATTTGATTATTGCAGGAAGACAAGCAATAGACGGGGATACAGCACAAGTTGGACCTCAAGTTGCTGAACACTTGAATCTTCCTCAAGTTAGTTATGTTGAAGAACTTGAAGTTCAAGAAGATAGTTTAATTTTAAAAAGAGTATTTGAAGATGGATATCATAAACTTAAAGTTAAAATGCCATGCTTAATTACTACACTTAGTGAAATGAATAAGCCAAGATATATGTCAGTTGCAGGTATTCTTGATGCATATAGAGAAAAAGAGATTATAACTTGGACAGTAAATGATTTAGAAGTTGATAGGGATAATATAGGACTTAAGGGTTCACCTACAAAGGTTAAAAAATCATTTACTAAGGGAGCAAAATCTGCAGGTAAATTATATGAGGATTTAGATGAGAAAGAAGCAGCAAGGGTAATAGTAGATAAATTAAAAGAAAAATTCATAATATAGGACGAAAATTAGAAGGAGGGGAATACTATGAATATATCAGAGTATAATGGAGTTTTTGTCTTTGTTGAACAAAGAGATGGAAATATCCAAAAGGTTTCTCTTGAAATATTAGGTAAAGCAAGAGAAATAGCAGAGAAATTAAATCAAAAGGTTACAGCAGTTTTTCCAGGATTTAATATAGGAGAAAAAGCGGCAACTTTAATAGCTCATGGAGCAGATAATGTTTTGTTTGTAGATGATGAAAATTTGAAAATATATACTACAGAACCTTATGCAAAAGTATTAAATCAAATAATAAAAGAAAAGAAGCCAGAGATATTCTTAATAGGAGCAACAGCTATAGGTAGAGATTTAGCTCCAAGAGTATCTGCAAGAATTCATACAGGACTTACTGCAGATTGTACATCACTTGATATTGATGAAGAAACTAACAATTTAATGATGACAAGACCTGCTTTTGGTGGAAATATTATGGCAACAATTGTTTGTCCAGACTATAGACCTCAAATGTCTACAGTAAGACCAGGAGTTATGATAGCTCTTGAAGAAGATAAATCTAGACAAGGTGAGATTCAAGAAGTAAAGGTTGAATTTAATGAAAAGGATATTAATGTAGAAGTTCTTGAAGTAGTAAAAGAGACAAAAGAAAAAATTAATATAGAAGAAGCAAATGTACTTGTATCAGGAGGAAGAGGAGTAGGAAATCCTGAAAACTTTGATTTATTAAAGAAACTTGCAAGTGAATTAGAAGGACAAGTTTCAGCCTCACGTGCAGTTATAGATGCCGGGTGGATGGAGAGAGATCATCAAGTAGGACAAACAGGAAAAACTGTAAGACCTGACTTGTATTTTGCATGTGGAATATCTGGTGCAATTCAACATCTAGCAGGAATGGAAGAATCCGAATTTATCGTTGCTATAAATAAAGATGCAACAGCTCCGATTTTTGAAGTTGCAGATTTGGGGATAGTAGGAGATTTAAATAAAGTAATACCAGCAGTAATAGAAGAATTAAAAAATTTAGCAGAATAAAAGTAAAATAGAATAAAAAAGAAAACTGATTTTATAAAAGCTTCCTAATAATGATTCATTTATTAGGAAATTTTTATTTTTTTGCATTATATATACTGGTTATGCTACAAAAAATAATTTAGTTGAACTTCAACAACAATATATAGCATCAGAATGTATCAAGCTGCGGTAGATATTGTGGCTGATTTTAGTTCAACTTAATTTTTTAAGATACAGTTTTAATTTAGGTAAAGAATAAATTGGTATTAATAATTTTATTGCTGAGGAAATAGGAGTGAAATAACTAGTTGACAAATAATAAAATGGATAATATAATAAACCTATAGGAATACTAGGAAATAGAAAACGCAAAACGCAAAACAGTAAATAGGAAGTGATGCTTTGAAAATATCCACAAAAGGAAGATATGGACTAATAGCAATGACTAGAATAGCCTTTAATTCAAAAGGTGGAGCTAGAGTATCCATAAAGCAAATATGCGAAAAAGAAGAGATATCAGAAAAATATATGGAACAAATCATATCAGCTTTAAAAAAAGGTAAATTAGTAAATAGTATAAAAGGTCAAGGTGGGGGATATATATTAACAAGACCACCTGAAGAAATTACCGTTGGAGATATTCTTCGTGCTTTAGAAGGAAGTTTACATACAACAACTAAAGAAGAAGACCAGAATGGAAGTGTGTTATCACGATGTATTAACGATAGTGTTTGGAATAAATTCAATCAAACTATTGATAAATTTGTTGATTCTATAACACTAGGAAACTTAGTTGAAGATTATTACTCATCACTGAATAGTGGAGTGATGTACTATATTTAATGACAATGCACAATTTACAATGCACAATGCACAATTAAGGAGGATTTTCTTCCCGGTGGTCAGAAAATCTTTGAATTAATTAAAAGATAGTGTGAAGTGTGAAGAGTGAAGTGAAAGAACTTTTTCCCTTAAGGGAAAAAGGAGAGAATAAAACGAATGGTATTAAGGCAAAAGAGTTTTTTTGAAAAAGTAGGTTAAATAATTATTTTAGTATTTGATTAAGGATTTAATTAAGGTTTTTAAATTAGGTTTTAATAAAATAAAGATTCTCCGAGGAACGAGGAGAATCATCATCAATTGTGCATTGTACATTGTGCATTGTGCATTGAAATAAATGTATTAAATAAAAGGAGAGATAAATATGAAAATAGTAAAGAATATAACAGAGTTAATAGGAAATACACCGATGATGGAGCTTGTTAATTATGAGAAGAACAATAATATAGATGCAACGATTATTGGCAAGATTGAGTATTTTAATCCGGGTGGAAGTGTTAAGGATAGAATTGGATTTAATATGATAAAAATGGCAGAAGAAAAGGGTCTAATAGATAAAGATACAGTTTTAATTGAGCCAACTAGTGGGAATACAGGCGTTGGTCTTGCTCTTACAGCAGCAGCAAATGGATACAAGTTAATTATTACAATGCCAGAATCTATGAGTATTGAAAGAAGAAAATTACTTAAAGCTTACGGTGCTGAACTTATTTTAACACCAGCGGGACAAGGAATGAAAGGTGCTATTTCAAAAGCTGAAGAACTTGCTAAAGAATATGAAAATTCATTTATTCCTCAACAATTTGTAAATCAAGCAAATGCAGATGCACATAGAAAGACTACGGCTTTAGAAATATTAAGAGATACAGATGAGAAAGTAGATATTTTAGTTGCAGGGGTTGGAACAGGAGGATCAATTACTGGAATAGGAGAAGTCTTAAAAGAGAAAAATCCTAATATAAAGGTAGTTGCAGTTGAACCAATTGATTCAGCAGTATTATCAGGAGGAAATCCCGGTCCTCATAAAATACAAGGAATTGGCGCTGGATTTATACCAGATGTTTTAAATACAGATATTATAGATGAAATAGTTAAGGTGAAAGGCGAAGAAGCATTTGCAACTTCTAGAGAACTTGCTAGAACAGAAGGATTACTTGTAGGAATTTCTTCAGGGGCAGCAGTTTTTGCAGCAAAAGAACTTGCTAAAAAAGAAGAAAACAAAGGTAAAAATATAGTTGTTATTTTGCCAGATAATGGGGAAAGATATCTTTCTACTACGTTGTTTGAGTAGGGTAAAGAAAAACAAATGCACATTAAAAAGAAAATGCACAATGCACAATGTACAATGCACAATTTAGGATGATTTTGCTACGCAAAATCTTCAATTCAATTAATTGAATTAATTCAATTGAAAGATTAAAAGATTAAAAGATTGTTGAGTTATGGTAGAGGATTATTTATAATTGAAAATAATGTTTTAATAATAAAAAGGTAATGGCTACTAAGGTAGCAATTACCTTTTTTGCAACAGTAAATTTTAGAAGGAGATTTTTATGGATAAAAATTTATATTTAGATAATGCTGCATCAACATATGTGAAAAAAGAAGTATTAGATGTAATGATTCCTTATTTCATTGAGTATTACGGGAATGCATCTTCTGTGTATTCTCTTTCTAGAAAAGCTAAAGATGGATTAGAAGAAAGTAGAAAAAAAATATCAAAATTTATTAATTGTAAGAGTTCAGAACTCTATTTCACATCAGGAGGAACTGAGGGAGATAACTGGGCTATTAAGGGAATTGCATTTGCGAATAAAGACAAAGGTAAACACATTATAACAAGTGCAATAGAACATGCTGCGGTTTTGAAAACTTGTGAATATTTGAAAGAGTTTGGATTTGATATTACATATTTACCTGTGGATAATAATGGGTTTGTAAATATTAATGAGTTAAAAGATAATATAAGAGAAGATACTATACTTGTTTCTATAATGACAGCTAATAATGAAATAGGGACTATTCAAGATATAAAAGCAATAGGAAATTTATGTAGGAAGAAAGAAATTATATTCCATACTGATGCTGTTCAAGCTTTAGGGAAAATACCTATTGATGTTGAAAAATTAAATATTGATCTTATGACAATTTCAGCTCATAAAATTTATGGGCCAAAAGGAATAGGAGCTTTGTATATAAAAAAAGGAGTAAAGATTCATAATTTACTTCATGGAGGAGCTCAAGAAAGAGATAGAAGAAGTGGTACTGAAAATGTACCTGCTATTGTTGGGTTCGGTAAAGCTGTGGAAATTCTAGAAAATAATGTTGAGAATAATAAATTAATCAGTGAAAAGCGCGATTATATAATTAATGAGTTATTAAATATAGAAAATACAAGATTAAATGGGCCTACTTTGGATAAAAGAATTAGCAATAATATAAATGTTACTTTTGATAAAATCTCTTCAGAATTATTACTAATTGCATTAGACAATAAAGGAATAGCAGCATCAGCAGGAAGTGCATGTTCGGCAGGGGCAGTAGAGGATTCACATGTATTAAAAGCTATAGGATTAGATAAAGAAGAGATAAATAGTTCTATTAGATTTTCAATTGGAGAAGATATAACAGATGAAGAGATAAGATTTTTTATTAATAAAATAAAAGAAATTATTGAGAGAATGAGAAACTTTCTTTAAAACATAGAGTGCAATTTGTAGACATCAGAGTGAACTGTGAACTAAAAACAATACTATGAACATTAACAATAGTTTAAAATACAACAAAAAAGAAAGGATTGATAGATTTGAAGAAAAAAGTAGTTATAGGAATGAGCGGTGGAGTTGATAGTTCTGTTGCAGCTTATCTTTTGAAGGAAATGGGATATGATGTAATAGGGGTAACTATGCAAATATGGCAAGCAGATGAGGAGTATGAAGAAAAAGAAGGTGGATGCTGTTCAATTAGTGCAGTTGGTGATGCTAGGAGAGTGGCAGAACGTATAGGGATACCTTTTTACGTTATGAATTTTAAGGAAGTTTTTAAAACTAAAGTTATTGATTATTTTATTGATGAATATTTAGTTGGAAGAACTCCAAATCCATGTATTGCTTGTAATAAATATATTAAATTTGATGAATTTTTAAAAAAAGCTAAAATGTTAGGAGCTGATTACATAGCCACTGGGCATTATGCAAAAATAGAAAAAGTAGATGGTAGATATCTTCTTAAGGTAGCAGATGATGATAAAAAAGACCAAACTTATGCTCTTTATAATATGGATCAGTATATGCTAGAACATACTCTTATGCCTTGTGGAGATTATACAAAAGATAGAATAAGAGAAATAGCTAAAGAAATTGGACTTGATGTTCATAATAAAAGAGATAGCCAAGAAATATGTTTTGTTTATGATGATAATCATGGAAAATTTATAGAAGAAGAAGTTCCAGGCAAAGTTAAAAAAGGTAATTTTGTTGACAAAGAAGGTAAAGTATTAGGACAACATAAGGGTATAGTCCACTATACAATAGGACAAAGAAAAAAACTTGGATTATCTTTAGGAAAACCTGTTTTTGTAAATGATATAAATCCTATTACAAATGAAGTAGTTATTGGTGATGAAGAAGGTATTTTCAAGAATTCACTTTATGCAAATGAATTAAATTTTATACCTTTTGATGAATTAAAAGAGCCTATTACTGTAAAGGCAAAGATTAGGTATAGTGGAAAGAAAGAAGAAGCAATAGTTTATCCAGAAGGAAAAGATAAAGTAAGAGTAGAATTCAAACAAAAACAAAGAGCAATGACAAAAGGACAGTCGGTTGTATTTTATGATGGAGACGTTGTTGTCGGCGGTGGAATTATTAATTCAATGGACAATGCACAATGAACAATGCACAATTAAGGTATATTTTCTTCACTTTGGTGAGAAAATCTTTGAATTTATAAAAGAATAAAAGAATAAAAGTTTATTATATTAATTAGGGTTTAATTAATGTTTTAAATTTGTCTCTATAAAATAAAGAAATTTTTTCTGCAAGAAAAAATTTCATCAACAATTGTGCATTGTGCATTGAAAATTGTGCATTGCCCTTTAAGTATATTATTAAGCCATTCTGGTTATAATTTAAATGAAAAAGAGTTTAAATTAACTAGGAGGTAAATTAATGGAATCTATTCTTTTTGAAGTGTCAGGACTAGATAATAGTCAAAAGAAGACAAAAATAAAGAATTCTCTCGATAAAGTTAAAGGCGTTCAGGAAGTTTCTGTGGATATGGATAGGGGAACAATAGAAGTTGGTTTTAATTTGCCAGCAACAGGGGAAACGATAGAAACTAAAATAGAAAAGCAAGGGTGCGTAATATTAAATTAAGAGATTGCTGATGCAATCTCTTAATTTAATTTAATATACTATAGTATAAATTCACAAAGTATTGAAGGATTTTATGGTATAATTTATATAGTATTGAGGGAAAGAGAGGTTATAAAGTGTACAGATGGTATGTTTTTATTTTAATGGAAATAATATTTAGATATTTTAATAAGGATAATTTACTACATGTGACAAAAGATTTAGATATTATTGGATGTTTTGTTGTTAATTTTAAAATAATAAAATTAAGTTATCAAAAGAATTAGCCCAAATAGTAGGCAAAAATAAGAATTGTAAAGAAAGTAATCTTGAAGATTTATATAGTTTTAATGTTTTAAAAGATAACATAGAAAAAATAAAATATGAGATTAATATTATTAAAAATAAAAAAATATTTGAGCCATTTGAAATGAATATTATTACTCCTTCAGGCATGAAATGGATAAAAATAGTAGGTAGATTTATTATTAATAATAAAGGACAAATAATTAAATTAAATGGAGTAGTACAAGATATTACAGAATTGAAAGAAAAAGAACTAAAATTAGAAGAAGAGTTAAAAATAAGAAAGAAAAATGAACTTAATTTAAATAAATTGATAGATTTAAGAGATTCTGTTTTACAAATTTCTCATGCTGTTACGGAAACTAATAATATTGATGAATTGTTCAATATTATTCTTGATAGAGCTTTGAAATCAATTAGAAATGGGCAAATAGGTTCAGTACTTGTTTTAGATGAAGAAGGAAATTTGAACGCAGTAGCATATAGAGGGTTTAAAAAGAGAATATTAGAAGATTTTAAAATAAAATTAAACCAATCATTTATGTATAAAAGTACAAAAGGAAATATTAAACAAACTGTTGTTATAAATAATGTTGAAGATATGCTGGATATTGTAGAAGAAAGCGCTTTGGATGATGACGGAAATTTGTATATAAGGTCATCTATAAGTGCGCCTATTTTCGTTGATAATAAATTATATGGATTGTTAAATTTAGATAGTGAAAATATCAATGTTTTTAATGAAATGGACATTGAGATTATGGAATATTTGAGATTACAAGTATCTATAGCAATTGAAAAACATTTACTATATGAAAAAACAATTCAGTTTTCAAGGTATGATGAACTTACAGGAGTATATAATAGAAGGTATTTTGAAGAAAGATTAGATATTCAGCTTGAAAAATCAAAACGGTACAAAGAAAAATTTTGCTTAGTTATTTTTGATTTAGATAAGTTTAAAGAAATCAATGATAATTATGGACATATAATAGGCGATGGTGTTTTAAGAGATTTTGCTGATAGGTTAACAAAGAATTTTAGAAGTTCTGATATTATAGGTAGATTTGGTGGAGATGAATTTGTTGCTTTAATATATAATACTGATAATATTAGTGCTAAAAGTAAAATAGAGCATATTCGAGAAGAATTAAATGAAAAGGTTTTGTTTGATCAGGATATTTTATTAAGTTATAATTTTAGTTATGGAATTTCTTCATTTGTAGATAATGAAACTGATTTTAATTCTTTATTAAAAGATGCCGATAAAAAAATGTACGAAAATAAAAGTAGAAATAGAACTAGAAATAGATAAAAAGGATAGTGTATCTGTACAAAGAAAAATTGAGCTATAATTGAATTTAAAATAGGATGAGAATAGTTCATTATTTACAATTTACAATTAATGTTAAAACCAAGATTAAAACCGAAACTAAGATTAAAACTAAAAGAAAAGAGGTGCTCTATTATGAGTGCCTCTTCTCTTTTGTTGTTTCGTCTTTAGTTTTGTGGGGATTACTGTGAACTTAAGTTTGTTTGTAGTTTGATCTTTGTTCTTTAGTTTTTCCATATATTGCAGTTTTTCTTATATAGCTGTATTTGTTTGTATTACCGTTTTTTCTTGTGTGGCTGTTTATTAAATTTCTAATTATGTTTATTAGTATATTTAGTTTTTGTCAATTGTTTTGTTTATTAGTTTAAATTATCAGCATCTTGTAGTTTTTACTATATCTAATTTGGAATAAACCAAATATAGATTGAATTAATATAAACCTATAAACTTTTTATGGAGCTTTTTAAATCAAACATTGGTCTGAGCCTCCATTTCTAAATTTTAATACTTGTAGAACTTGTACATTTTTAATACAAAGTTCAATGTTAAGTTTTAAAAAAAACTTATAGTAATAGGTAAACTTTAAACAAATATTGGGGATATATTTGTTTGTAATTACATTATAAGACAATAACGTGTACTTGTCAACAATAATTATCAATAAATATTAAATATTTTAAAATAAATATTTCTTTTGAAGTTAATTATGTAGTGTGGGATTGCAAGTCAGTATTAGCAATAACATAAAGAAGATCATATAATAATTAATATAATAAAAAAGGATTAATAAAATGAAGATAAATTTTAGTTATAACAGAACAAAGATTGAATGTTCAGAAGGATATATATTTAAAGGGAAGTTTTATAGATGCAATTATTGCAGATTTAAAACCCTTTACAGAAATCCAGCAAAGGGAACAGAAACAGTACAACTCTATAATTTTGAACCAAAGAGTGATATTAGAGCTTCTGTAGTTATCCTCCCTGGACTTGGTAGCTCAAATATTAAGTTTTTTTTATGGATGGGAACTCATTTAGCTTCTGTAGGAGTGCATTCTACTGTGGTAATTTTACCCGGAAATTATACAAGGGTTGAAGACAAGTCTACTTCAGGGAAAAGTTATCTTTATCCTGATATGAAGCGTATGTTTCAGTTTTGGGAACATGCAGTAGTGGATGTTCTTTCTACTATAGATATTTTAGAGCAAAAGAAAGTATGGAGCGAAAATAATTGTATTTTAGGTTATTGTTTAGGGGGAATGATTAATACTATAGTTTCGGCGCTGGATCAAAGAGCAAAAGAAAAGATATTTATGACTACAGGTGGGTATTTACCTAAAATAATACATCAATCTATAGTAACAGGTTTTGTACGCAAAAAATTTAAAGATGGATACAAAAGTGAATATTTTTTACATGACAAGAAAAAAATATATGAAATATATAAAAAACAATTTCCACTTGTTAGAGAAATGTCTTTATTAGAAATAATGAAAACCTCAGAAATACATCCTCTCTTCAAAATAGATCCTATATCCTATGCTCATTTGATAGATAAAAAAGATGTGACGTTTATTGATGCATTTTTTGATACAACACTTCCTGTACAAAGTAGGATTAGCTTATATAAAGAAATGAAAGATGCAGTAAGATATGTTGTACCAATAACACATGTTGGATGGCTTCCTTTTGAAAGATTTCTAGCACAGTATATTTTACTCAAATTAAATATTAATGATAATAAATCAATGAAGATGGTTACTAAGAAACTGGGTATAAGAATATAAAAATAGTTAAAAAAATGAAATAAAATATTAACTGAGATAGAGTAAATCTCTTTATTAATAATAGAAATAAACTATTAAATAATATATAATATTATTATATAAATAAATTGTAATAAATTATCTTTTTATAGGGGGAAAAGTATGAAGGAAGACAAAAAGATATTATTTAAAAGTATAATAATTTCCGCAATTATTACAGTATTAATATTTTTATTTAAAGGATTAGTTGAAGGATTCCCTCATTTGCCTGATACAGGTGCGTCGTGGTATTATTGGAAGCTTCCTGAGGCTAAGTTTTGGCCAAGGGTGACTTCATGGGGATTGTACATAATTCATCAAGTTTTAGCTTGGTTTTTTATTTATAAGCTTGTTAAGGAGAAGAGAGGTAATGGTAATAAATTAAATAAATATAATTGGGCATTATTGTGGACAAACTTCATTTTCGTATTGCTACATATGGTTCAATCATACATATGGTATGATGGACTAGCTCAAGATACACCTGTTTGGAGCTCACAAGGGTCTGTTATAGTTATGCTGGTATTACTACTAATAATGGAAAATAGCAGAAGAGGTCTATTCTTCGGTAAGAAACTTAAATTATTTAAAGACGGTACAAAAAGAATTTATAAATATCATGGCTATTATATAGCTTGGGCAGTTATATTTACATTTTGGTTTCATCCTATGGAAGGGACT
The DNA here is from genome assembly GCF_054819755.1 of Clostridium sp. DL1XJH146. NCBI lineage: Bacteria > Bacillati > Bacillota > Clostridia > Eubacteriales > Clostridiaceae > Clostridium > Clostridium sp. DL1XJH146. The sequence continues at coordinate 109,874 of NZ_JBTVVN010000005.1, read as the reverse complement.
ACAGGACATTTATTTGGTTTCTTTTATTTATTTCTTTTAATGATACAAATGTCTATGGCATATACGAAGGTACATACAAATAGATATTGGACATTTACTGTAGAAGTTCTTGTGCTTTTCCATGGAACAGCAGTTGCAGCTGTTGGTGGAAGCGCTATATGGAGCATGTTTGCTTTTGGTTTTGGTTTTATTTTTATAGTTACGCAGATATATGGGTTGAAACTTGGTAAAATAGCTATATTAATAGCAACTATAACATATGGTGTGCTAGCTGTCATAGTATATAGTGGAATGTTTTTTGGTAGTAGAAGTTTAAGTGATATTCATCAAATAACTTGGATACCTATTATTGAATATTTATTAGTTTTTGTTTTTATAGCTTTAGCTCAGCTTCCTAGTTTGTTTAAAAAGAAATAATAATATATTGAAATAAAAAGCAAGGAAATTACGATTTAAAGTGGTTTTCTTGTTTTTTTACTTAGATTAAGTATAAATATAGGTTTACAATTAAGACTCTGTAGTTGACAAAAAAAAGCTGAAATTGTATTATTTAAAAGTAATGATTTTTATATAAATTTAGCAATAGTTAAAGATACATATGTAAGCTTTAACAGGCTAATACAAAGTAATACTTTGTATTAGCCTTTTTTTGATAAAAATTTATTCAGAGTGGGAGTGTTAGTGGTGTATAAAATTATAGTTACTTTATTAGTTGCATGTGCTGGTGGAATTGTTGGTATAAAGCTTAAAATACCAGCAGGAGCATTGATTGGGGCAATGATATCTGTAGCAATATATAATATTTACGGTGGACAAGCAGATATACCTAAGAACTTTAAACTTGTTGCTCAAATGGTGGTTGGTGGATTAATTGGACTAAATTTTACTATGCAAACATTTATTGAGCTTAAGAAAATTATTTTACCTACAATAATTTTAGTTTGTGGATTAATGATATTTAGTGTTGCCATAGGTTATCTTATATATAGATTTACAGGAATGGATTTGGTTACAGCCATGTTTAGTTCAGCTCCGGGTGGGCTTGCTGACATGACTTTGATTTCTGAAGCTTATGGAGCAGATGTTCCGAAGGTTGTAGCAATGCATACAGCTAGATTAGTAACGGTACTTACAATATTACCCGTAGTAATAAAGCTTATTTCGGAAAAAGCACAATGATTTTATAGGATTATTGACAGAATATCATTTACAATATATTATTTACTTAAAGGCTTGAACAAAAGTTTGAAATTGGTTGTTTAAGTAATGAAGAGATTGATAGACTATTTTAGGAAATTGAGGATTTGAATTTAATTAAATAATTGTTAGCAATGATTGAAGATAACGGTAGTTAGACTTTAGTAGGCTAGCACAGAGGATACTTTCTTTGTGCTAGCCTTTTTTTGCAAATATTTAAAAAACATAGAGTATAGAGTACAGTTAAGGATGAGTTTTTTCTCTTTGATCAGAAAATCTTTAATCTATTAAGGTTTTAAATGTTTAAATCTTTTAACTGCACGATGCAAACTGCACACTATGTTATAAAAAGGAGGGTGATTTTATGGAATTATATGATGATATAAGTGAATATATTGGATTTTTAGCCCAAAAAGCTGTGTTATATGAAGTAAGTGCTAGTCCGAAGCCGGGGTTAGTAGATAGGTTTAATTGTGGATCTCATAAGGATATGAACTTCTTTACATTTATAACTAGTGCTTCGGCTATTTCTTACGAGTTCAAATCCATGGCGGAAGTTGGAATAGAGACTAATGAAAGAGACCTTGGAGATTTACTACCCAAAATAAGACCTATAGGAATTAAAGCTGAAAAGAAAATGTTTTCGGCAACAAATGGAGTTAATACGCATAAAGGAATTATTTTTTCCATAGGAATAATTTGTGCAGCTGCTGGCTTTTTAATGAGAAAAAGACAATGTAGCAAGATAGAAGCAGAGGAACTTTGTGAAGTAGTTAAAGTTATGACTAAAGGGATAAGTGAAAAAGAATTTGAAAACATAGATAAAAAAGAGAAACTAACAAATGGAGAAAAACTTTATAAGGAATATGGATTTAAAGGCATTAGGGGAGAAGTGGAATCAGGATTTGAGACAGTTTTGCAAAGAGGGCTACCTGTTATAAGGGAGTATATAGATACAAAAGATAAAAATGATATTCTTGTGCAGACACTATTAAGCCTTATGACTACTTCAGAAGATAGCAATGTTGTATGGCGACAAGATATTGAAACACTAAAATATGTTCAAGATTATTCTAAAAGAGTATTAGCTAATGGAGGAATATTTACTGATAGTGGGGAAAAAGAAATTGTTGAAATGGACAGAATTTTTATAGAAAAAAACATAAGTCCAGGAGGGTCAGCTGACCTTTTAGCTGTTACTGTAATGCTTGCACTTATCGAAGGTAAAAATCTTTAAAAGATAGAGCGTAAATTATTTGGTATATTAAATAAGATAATAAAATTCAGAAAAAACAATTGACGTTAAAAGGTTTACATGATATAATCCAATTAAATGATGCACATAAGGAGCTCAGAAAAATTGCATTTGGCAAGTTTTCAGAGAACTATGTAGTATGTGTCATTTACCTAAAAGTAAATATTTGCTGGAAATTTTTAAAGATGATTATAAATTAGACTTTAGAAGACCAGCACAAAGATTAAATTCTTTGTGCTGGTCTTTTTTGTTTTCTAAATATTAGATAAAGGTGGAATAACTATGGAAAATTTACAAATGAAAAGTATTTCACTGAGGATAAAAAGCGATAAGAAAAAACTTGATGAGCTATTAGAAAAATCTGGACTTAAGCTGGACAAGTTTATAGAAAAGACAATTGGGATATATGACGGAGATAGATTATTAGCTACAGGTTCTATAAGCGGAAACACTTTGAGGTGTATTGCGGTAGATGAGGATTACAAAGGTGGAAATATTATAAACAAGCTTATTTCAGAGCTTATAAATCTTCAGTATCAAAGAGGAAGAACTCACTTGTTTATATTTACTAAATATGAAGCCTATAAATCTTTTGAATATATGGGATTTAAAAAGATAAGCGAAGTAGACGAAAAAATTGTTCTGCTTGAAAATAAGCAAGATGGAATAAGTAATTATTTAAAAGAGATTTCAAAGTGTAATAAAGATGGCAAAATAATTTCTTCAATAGTAATGAATTGTAATCCATTTACATTAGGGCATCAATATTTAATTGAACAAGCATCAAGGGAAAGCGATGTAGTACACATATTTGTAGTTTGGGAAGATAAATCGACTTTCCCATCAGAAACTAGATATAAATTGATAAAGGAAGGAACAAAACATTTAGATAATGTGATTATTCACAAGGGTAAGAATTACATTATATCAAATGCAACATTCCCTACTTATTTTATAAAAGATGATGATGAGGTAGTTGAGTTGCATGCAAAGTTAGATATTCAAATATTCAGAGATTTTATAGCACCTGCTTTAAAAATTAATCGAAGATATGTTGGAGAAGAAAACTATGATGTTGTTACAAGAAAATATAATGATGCAATGAAGGAGTTATTACCACAACGGGGCATAGAGGTAATAGAAATGAAGAGAAAAGAAGAAGACGAGGATATAATTAGCGCATCGAAGGTAAGAAGATTTTTGAAAGAAGAAGATTGGGAAAAAATAAAAAAGATAGTTCCAGAATCTACATACAAGTATTTAAGGTCAAAAGAGGCTCAGCCTATTATAAATAAAATAAAAGAAAAAGATTCAAGACATTAAAGGGAGTGTTTTTATGCAAATTATTCAAGATGGAATGTCAGGAACAATGGAATCAAGCGACATTAACATCCTTGTACAGCCAAATGCTGAAAAGGGAATAGAAATTAGACTTAAAAGTGCAGTAGAAAAGCAATTTGGTAAGAAAATAAGACAAGTTATCGAAGAAACATTAGAAAAACTTGAAGTTAAGGATGCGATAGTAATTGCCAATGACAAAGGTGCTCTAGATTATGCAATAGTTGCAAGACTTGAATGTGCAATACACAGAGCAGCAGGTATCGAAAAAGATATAAGTTGGGAGGAACTATAGAATGCTTAAACTAAGAAGAACGATGTTATATGCACCAGGAAACAACCCAGGAATGTTAAGAGATGCAAATATTTATGGGGCAGATTCGTTGATGTTCGACCTAGAAGATTCTGTTTCAGTTAATGAAAAAGATTCAGCAAGATTTATGGTATTCAATGCCGTTAAAAATATAGATTACGGAAATACAGAAATAGTTGTAAGAATAAATTCTTTAGATACAGGATTAGGACAAGAAGATATTAAAGCTATGGTAGCAGCAGGGGTAGATGTAATTAGACTTCCTAAAACTGAAACGGCCAAGGATATTAAAGATGTAGAAAAATTAATAGAAGAAGCTGAAATAGCTAATGGAATAGAAGTAGGAAAAACAAAAATGATGGCAGCAGTAGAGAGTCCTCTTGGAGTTATGAATGCTTATCCAATAGCTACATCAAGCGACAGATTAATAGGAATTGCTATAGGAGCAGAGGATTTCGTAACTACAATGAAAACAAATAGAAGTGCAGATGGTTCAGAGCTTATGGTTGCAAGGGGACAAATCCTAATGGCAGCAAGAGCAGCTGGAATTTACGCATTAGATACAGTTTACTCAGATGTAAACAACGAAGAAGGCTTTAGAAATGAAGTTACTCTAATAAAACAACTAGGATTTGACGGTAAATCAATAATAAACCCAAGACAAGTTGGGCCAGTACATGAAATATTTACTCCATCAGAAAAAGAAATAGATAAAGCATTAAGAATAAAAGAAGCAATAAAAGAAGCAGAAGAAAATGGCTCAGGAGTTATTGCTTTAGATGGAAAAATGATAGATAAGCCAATTGTTGAAAGAGCGGAAAGAGTATTAACACTAGCAAAAGCTGCAGGTGTTTGTTAGAAAGGGGTATAAAAAATGATTAATTCAATAGAAAGAGAAATCCCAGATAGTATATTAGAAAATTTAAATAAGAAAGCTTACGAAAAACCATTTGCAGAATTACCAGAAATCAGAATGCGTGGAAGAAAAATAGCTTGTGTAGGACCAAATGATAGTAAATTACTATCTTCTATAGATGAAGCAATTGAAAGAACAGGATTAAAAGATGGAATGACAATATCTTTTCACCATCACTTTAGATCAGGTGACTATGTATTAAATATGGTAATGGAAAGAATAGCTGCAAAGGGAATAAAGAACTTGAAATTAGCAAGTAGTTCATTGACAGACATTCATGCTCCTTTAATAGAACACATAAAAAATGGAGTAGTAACTAGTATAACAACTAGTGGAATGAGAGGAGAACTTGCTGATCAAATTTCAAGAGGTCTTTTGGAAAAACCAGTAATTATAAGAAGTCACGGTGGAAGAGCGAGAGCTATAGAAGCTGGAGAAATCGATATAGATGTAGCTTTCTTAGGAGTTCCTTCTTCAGATGAATATGGTAATGCATCAGGAGAAAGAGGAAAAGCAATATGTGGTTCTCTAGGCTATGCAAGAGTTGACTCAAGATATGCAGATAGGGTTGTACTAATAACTGACTGTTTAATGGAGTTCCCTAACTTGCCGGGAAGCATAAAGCAAGTTGATGTTGATTTTGTAGTAGAAGTAGATGCTATAGGAGATCCAAATGGTATAGCTTCAGGAGCTACAAGATTTACTAAAAACCCTAAAGAATTATTAATAGCTCAAAAAGCTAGTGATGTTATCGTAAATTCAGGATATTTTAATGATAAATTTTCTTTCCAAACTGGTTCAGGTGGAGCATCTTTAGCAGTAACAAGATTTTTAAGAACAGAGATGCTAAAAAGAGATATCAAAGCAAGATTTGCCTTAGGTGGAATAACAAAGCCAATGGTTGAACTTCATGAAGAAGGATTAATTGAACACTTATATGATGTACAAAGCTTTGATTTAGTTGCAGCAAACTCATATAAGAAAAACAGAAAGCATCATGAAATAGAAGCTTCTTACTATGCAAACCTTCATACAAAGGGATGTATTGCAAATAAATTGGATGTTGTTATATTAAGTGCATTAGAGATAGATACAGATTTTAATGTAAATGTAATAACAGGAGCAGATGGTGTTATAAGAGGGGCATCAGGTGGACACTCTGACACAGCAGCATCAGCAAAACTTACAGTAATAGTTGCACCACTTATGAGAGGAAGAATTCCTACAGTAGTAAAAAGAGTGCAAAATGTAATAACTCCGGGAGAAACAGTAGATGTACTTGTAACTGATAGAGGGGTTGCTGTAAATCCATTAAGAACAGACCTTATTGAAAGATTTGAAAAGGCTGGAATAAAAACAACTACAATAGAAGAACTTCTAATAGAAGTAAACTCAATGCTTGGAGAGCCAGATGAAATCGAATATTTGGACAAGGTTGTAGGTGTAATTGAATACAGAGATGGTTCTGTAATTGATGTAATAAGACAGATAAAGGAATAGTTCTTTTTTAAAGAAGTGTGAAGAGTGAAGTGTGAAGAGTGAAGTGTGCAGAGTGAAGTGAAAAGATATAAAATTTAAAATCGAAATGCACAATGCACAATGCACAATGCACAATGCACAATTTAGGATGATTTTCTTCCCTTTGGTCAGAAAATCTTAATTTAAAAAGAGATTGGAGTCGATTTTACTTTGTAAAATCATCCTTTCTATGTTATATAAGTGACTAAGTTATTTTAGTTATGGACATCTTTTAACGATATTACTGTTAATTATGACTTTGCATTGTGAAGTGTGAACCGTGAACTGAAAAGGGGCTTTTAGTATGGATAATGAGCAAAGAATGATATATAAAATATTAGAATCTAGAGAGCAGAGAGCTGAGAAGCAGAAAAGTTTGATAAAAGAATTTGATGGCTCATTAATATCATTTACTCTCAATATTCCTGGTGCTAGAAAAGATAGCCTTTTATTTAGGAAAGCACATGAAGAAGGGTTCAGACTATTAGTTGAAGCAATTGAAAAAGATAAATTACCAATATTATATAAAGAAGAAATTCATAAGGATACTGGGTCAGAAGGATATATATCTGTGCAAGCTGATTCATTGAAATTGAAGGCTCTTACAATTTTAATTGAAGAGAAAACCCCCTTAGGTAGAATCTTTGATATAGATGTTTTAAACAAGAGCCTTGCAATTATTAGTAGGAAAGACCTTGGTTATGAAGGAAGAAAATGCTTTGTATGTAATGGGGAAGCTAATATTTGCAGAAAAGAAAGAAAGCATTCAACAGAAGAACTCATTGATTATATCAATGAAATGACAAAAGATTATTTCAATTTAAATGACAATTAAGTTGTTTGAATTTTATAATAAATAAACTTTGGAGGGGTATTTATGAAAAGAACAAAATTATTATCAGTAGTATTAACAGGAGTTTTGGCAGTAAGCTTATTAGCTGGATGTGGAAACAATGCAGCAGAAAACAACACAGCTAATGAAGGAAATAACACAGCTAATAGCGCAGAAGAAACAGTAGATTATCCAGAAGGAAATTTAGATTTCGTAGCACCAGGTGGAGCTGGCGGTGGTTGGGATATGACAATCAGAACAACTGCTAAAGTATTAAAAGATACTGGACTTGTAGAAGCTGCAATGCCTGTAACAAACGCATCAGGTGGAGGCGGAGCTGTATTCTTAGCTGACTTACAAACTAAAGTTGGAGAAGATGATACAATCGTTGTTTATTCGTCACCATTATTACTAGTAAATTTAAATGGAACTAGTGAATATAGCTACATGGATACTACACCACTTGCAAGACTTATAACTGATTACGGTGCATTTGTTGTTGCAGAAGATTCAGAATATACATCTATAGCACAAGTTATGGATGCTTTAAAAGAAGATCCTAAGAGTGTAAAAATTGGTGGAGGTTCAGCTGCAGGATCTATGGACCACATCGTATTCTTGTTAATGGCAAAAGCTGCTGGTGTTGAAAATATCGCAGATATTGACTATGTATCATTCCAAGATGGAACTGCAAACGCTCAAATCTTAGGAGGACACGTTGACGTATTATCAACTGGTTTAGGAGATACATCTGCATTACTTGAAAGTGGAAACTTAAGATGTCTTGCTACGACTGCTTCTGAAAGAGTTGGAGAAGGCGTATTAGCTGAAATCCCAACTTGTATGGAAGAAGGAATAGATGCAACTTTCGAAAACTGGAGAGGTTTATTCGGACCTAAAGATATGCCTGAGTATGCTGTTGAGTTCTGGGAAGATACTCTAGGACAAATGGTTGAAACTGATGAATGGTTAGAAGCTAGTGCTCAAAATGGTTGGTCTCAATGTTACTTAAATTCAGCAGATTTCACTACTTTCTTAGAAGAAACTAATGAAAGCTACAAATCTGTTCTTGAAGAAATAGGAATGTTACAAAAATAAAATAAATATAGTGCAGAGTTAAAGCTCTGCACTTACCTTAAATAAGGAGGATTAACTTTGAAAGATAATAAGAAAAATGTAACTGTAAATGATTCCTTGATGGGTCTTGTAATTACAATATTAGGAATTTGTTATTTAATTATGACTATAGCTTTACCAAAAGCTGCAATGGGTGGAGCTAATGAACCAAAAATGTTTCCACTTATGATCGCAATTATATTAATTATTTTAGGGGTTACCTTTATGTTTAAAAGTGGTTTTTCCAACATAAAAGTTGCAGCAGGTAACTTTGTAAGTAGCTATAAAAAAGATAAAGAAACAAACTTGACAATTATAATAACATGCCTTGGTAGTATAGGTTATGCTTTATTATTTAAAAGAATCGGATATGTTATATCAACATTTTTATTTTTAGAATTATTACTTTACTTAACAAGAAAAGAGAAATTACTTTCAAATACAATAATTGCTCTATTATTCAGTGTTGGAATATACGTAGTATTTTCAAAAATGCTAGGTGTTACACTTCCAAAAATGATATTTTTAGACATATAGAGGAGGATATAAAATGGGTGATGTATTAGTTAACTTATTACAAGGATTTTCCGTGGCTTTAACGCCATATCATATATTACTTGTAACATTTGGTGGTATCCTTGGAACTATCGTAGGTATGTTACCAGGACTTGGACCAGCTACAGGTGTTGCCGTATTATTACCAATTACTTTTTCAATGGGACCTACAGCGGCTTTAATCACTATGTGCGGTGTGTATTATGGCGCTATGTTTGGTGGTTCTAGAAGTTCAATTCTTATAAATACGCCAGGAGATGGTGCAGCATTAGCAGCAACATTTGATGGTTATCCAATGGCTATGAATGGTAAGGCAGAATCAGCTCTTGCGATGTCAGCTATAGCTTCATTTATTGGTGGAATTATTTCAGTTGTATTTATGGTTTTAGTTGCTACACCAGTGGCTAACTTTGCACTGAAATTTGGACCATCTGAGTATTTTTTACTTATGGTAACAGCTTTAGTAATGACATCTTCTATGTCAAAAGGAAATATGCTTAAAGGTTTTATTTCTACAGCAATAGGTCTTATGATTGCAACAGTGGGAATTGACTCACAATCAGGTGTTAGAAGATTTACTTTCGGAGTATTAGAATTACAAACAGGAATAGATTTCCTAGTAGTAATTATCGCTATATATGCACTTGGAGAGGTATTTAAGAGTTTCAAATCTCTACGTGATGGTAACAAAAAAGCTCAAACTAAGTTCAAAAAAATATGGGTAACTAAAGAAGAATGGAAAAAGAGTAAATGGCCTATATTAAGAAGTGCTCCATTAGGATTTATAATAGGTGCCCTACCTGGTGCAGGTGGAACAATGGCTTCACTTATGGCTTATAACAATGAAAAGCAAATGTCAAAGAACCCAGAAGAATTCGGAAAAGGTGCTATAGAAGGTCTTGCAGCTCCAGAATCTGCAAATAACGCAGCTTCAGTTGGTGCTCTAATCCCAATGCTAACATTAGGTATTCCTGGATCAGGAACAACAGCAGTTATGATGGGAGCTTTATTAATGCTTGGTATTCAACCAGGACCATTATTATTTACTCAACATCCTGATATTGCTTGGGGACTAATCGCAAGTATGTTCATTGGTAATATCATATTAGCTATAGTAAACATTCCAATGGCTGGATTACTTGTTAGAGTACTTGCTATACCTCCAAAAGTATTGTATCCAATAGTTTTAGCACTTGCTTTCGTTGGAACATTTGCAATTGGTACTAGTGTAGTAGATTTCTATTTATTAGTTATATTCGGAGTAGCTGGTTACTTGATGTCAAAAGTTAATCTTCCAACAGCTCCATTAATATTAGCTGTTATCGTAGGAGGTACTATGGAGCAATCTTATAGACAAGCTCTTAGAATTTCTGATGGAAGCTATACTGCTTTCTTTGACTCTGGTCTTAACTTAGCATTAATAGCTATTACAGTATTCTCAATTGTATGGCCATTAGTTAAGGGTAAAATAGATGCAAAAAAAGCGAGTAAGGCTACAGTTTAAAAATTAGTTATGAGGTGGATAAATGAGTAAATTAAAAATAACAGAAACAGTACTAAGAGATGGGCATCAAAGCCAAATTGCAACTAGATTAAAAACAGAAGAAATACTTCCTATCATTGAAGAAATGGACAAAATTGGATATCATGCAATGGAAGTATGGGGCGGAGCTACATTTGATGTGTGCTTGCGTTATTTAAACGAAAATCCGTGGGAAAGACTTAGATTAATAAAAGAAAGAACTAAAAACACAAAATTACAAATGCTTTTAAGAGGACAAAATCTCTTAGGATACAAGCATTATCCCAATGATATAGTTGAAAAATTTATTCAAAAGTCCATCTATAACGGTATTGATATTATAAGGATTTTTGATGCCTTAAATGACCTTAGAAATTTAAATAAATCTATAGAAACAATTAAAAAAGAAGGAGCACATTGCCAATGTGCTATTTCTTACACAACTAGTAAGATACACACAGTTGATTATTTTACAAAGCTTAGTAAAGACATGGAAAATATGGGCGCTGACTCAATTTGTGTAAAAGATATGGCAGGAATACTTACTCCAGATGATGCCTTTAGATTAGTTTCAGAACTTAAATCTAATATAAATGTTCCAATAGAACTGCATAGTCATTGCACTAGTGGAATTATTGAAATGACTTATATGAAAGCTATAGAAGCAGGAGTTGATATAGTAGATACAGCGATATCTTCATTCTCAGGGGGAACAGCCCAACCATCAACAGAAGCTTTTAATGAAGTATTTAAGAATAGTGAAAGAGCACCAAAATTAAATGAAGAGAGTTTAAGAAAGACAGCTACTTATTTTTCTGGTGTTAAAGAAAAATATATAGAAGATGGAACTTTTAATCCAAGAGTTATGAAAATAGAACCTCAGATACTTAAGTATCAAGTTCCAGGAGGAATGCTTTCAAATCTTTTATCTCAATTAAAGGCACAGAAAGCAGAAGCAAAATATGAAGAAGTTTTAAATGAAATTCCAAAAGTTAGAGAAGATATGGGATTTCCACCACTTGTAACTCCACTCAGTCAAATGGTTGGAACGCAAGCGGTATTTAATGTTCTAACAGGAGAAAGATACAAAGTAGTTCCTAAAGAAATAAAGGAATATGTAAAAGGATTTTATGGATTAGCACCAGCTCCTGTAAAAGAAGAAATAAAGAAGAAGATTATCGGAGACGAAGAGGTAATAGATTACTGCCCAGCTGATAAAATGCAGCCAAGATATGAAGCTGCAAAAAAAGAAATAGAAGAATTGACAGATGAAGAAGAAATGATCCTTGCATATGCAATGTTTCCTGAGATAACAAGAAGATATTTGGAAAACCAGAAGAAACAAGCAGATGGAGATTTAGATGACAGAGAAGAAGAGACTTATTATATAGAACTAGTGATGTAGTTATTTCAATGCACAATGCACAATTTACAATGCACAATTAAGGAGGATTTTCTTCCCGGTGGTCAGAAAATCTTTAATTAGTTAAACATTAAAAAACTAATTGATTAATTGATTTAAAGATAAACTGTACTGAAACTTAATTGTGTAGTTGTTAGTGTGTATTGGCATTGTAAATTATTATGATAGTTTAAATTATAGAATAAATTTTGTTTTAGAGTATTTTAGACCTTGTCATTAAGAGTTTGTCATTAAGATTTTATCATTAAGGTTTTATCATTAAGGTTTTGACCTTATAAATTAAAGATTTTGCGTCAGCAAAATCATCAATAATTGTGCATTGTGCATTGTACATTGTGCATTGAATTAATATTGTACATTGTGCATTGAATTAATATTGTGCACTGAAAAAATGCACTATAAAGAAAGGAAGATAATCTATGAGTGGAAATATCAGTATAGCAGAAGCGCTGCAAATAACAGCTATCTGTATGGGTATAGTATTTGTAACTTTATATGTAATCTCTTTGATTATAGAATTATTCAAAATTGTTTTTGTTAAAAAGAACAATAAAAAAGATGAGAAAGCAATGACTTCAATTAGAAAAGAAGTTGATAAAACAATTAGAAATCTTACAAATGATGAAGAAATAGCAGTAGCTATGACAGCAGCTATAAATATGAGTAATAAAAACAAAAATTCTAGACTTAGAATAGTATCCTTTAAACAAATTGGATAAAACAATCTTTTAACTAATAATGTGCAATGTGCAATGTGCAATGTGCAATTAAAAAGATTAAAAGATTAAAAGATTAAAAGATTAAAAGATTAAGTGAATATTTGAGCTGAAGGATGTTTTTTCCCTGCGGTGACAAAAGTTTAAACTGGAGATTGGATTTTGCTTGGCAAAATCATCATTAAATACATTGATTAACATTGTTTAGTATTGCTTTGCATTGATAATATAACAAATTTAATAATTTATCTTTAAATAAAATAAAGATTCTCGACCAAAGGGAGAGAATCAACCTCAATTGTGCATTGTGCATTGTGCATTGTGCATTCGAATTTAATGAGCGCAGCGAATAAAGAAAGGGAGAGTTAGGATGAAAAAATATAGAATTAAATTAAATAATAAAGAATATGAAGTTGAAGTAGAAGAACTAGATGTATCTACGCCACTAAAAAGTACTCCGGCTAAGGAAGTAGGGGCACCAACTTCAGCAGGAGCAGAAGAAATAGTAGCACCACTTCCTGGAAATGTATTTACTATAAATACTACAGAAGGAAGCTCTGTTAAAAAAGGAGATACACTTTTAGTATTAGAAGCAATGAAACTTGAAAATGAAATAGTATGCCCAAGAGATGGCGTAGTAGAAAGCATAAGAGTTACTAAGGGTCAAGCTGTAGAAACTGGAGATTGCTTAGTAGTACTAAAATAAGTATAGAGAGGAAGAAAAACAGATGCTACTAGATTTTTTAAATAGTGTTGGATTTTTATCAATTACATGGCAGCAAATATTAATGATTGGTATTTCGTGTGTTTTTATATATCTTGCTGTTAAAAAACAATATGAACCATATCTCCTGCTTCCGATAGCTTTTGGAATGCTTATGGTAAATCTACCAGGCACAGGACTGATGAATGATGATGGATTATTCCATTACTTATATATGGGAACGAAATTAGGGATTTATCCTCCTATAATATTTTTATGTGTAGGAGCTTGTACGGATTTTGGTCCATTAATAGCAAATCCTAAAAGTATATTACTAGGGGCGGCTGCTCAGTTTGGAATATTCTTTGCATTTATAGGAGCTATATTACTTGGATTTGATGGAGCAGCAGCTGCTGCAATAGGAATAATTGGAGGAGCTGATGGTCCTACAGCAATTTATTTAACCTCAAAACTAGCACCAGACTTACTTGGACCAATAGCCTTAGCGGCATATTCTTATATGGCATTAGTACCAATAATACAACCGCCAATAATAAGAGCTTTAACAACGCCTGAAGAAAGAGTAATAAAAATGGAACAATTAAGAACTGTATCGAGAACTGAAAAAGTTATTTTTCCAGTTATAGTTGCGATATTTGTTATTTTACTTCTTCCATCTTCAGCACCACTTATAAGTATGCTTATGTTTGGTAACTTAATTAAAGAATCTGGTGTAGTTCCAAAGCTTGTGGAAACTGCACAAAATTCATTAATGTATATAATAACAATTTTCCTTGGAATAACAGTAGGGGCAAAGGCAGATGCAACAACGTTCCTTAACCCTACAACATTAAAAATAATAGCTCTTGGATTATTTGCTTTCTCAGTAGGAACAGCCTCAGGAGTATTATTTGGAAAATTAATGTGTAAGTTAAGTAAAGGAAAAATAAACCCAATGATAGGTGCAGCAGGAGTTTCAGCAGTTCCAATGGCAGCAAGGGTTGTACAAAAAGTTGGACAAGAGGAAAATCCTTCAAACTTCCTACTAATGCATGCCATGGGGCCAAATGTTGCTGGAGTTATAGGGTCAGCAGTAGCAGCAGGGGTACTACTTAGTATATTTGGATAGGTTACAGTTCACAATTTTAAATGACTAGAGCTTATTATGTAGGCTGGGACATTTTACTATACAATAGCTTTTAGAATATAGCTTAATAATATGTTACAATATAGAGTATACAACGAAGAATTCTATTTATACGTGTTGTGAAAGTCAGATAAATTAACAGATTTTGATATATATAAATAGTCTAAGGGTAAGCTCTTTAAAAGTAGACTAAGCTCTTTAGTTGGGTAAAATTCCAATTAAAGAGCTTAGTTGCAATTATATTAAAATAGATTGGGGTGTTAACTTGAAAAATTACTTTAAAAGATATAAGAAAATTATAGTAACAATATGTATATCTGTTATGATTTCGTTATTTATGATAGTGATGATCTTTAAAAATTATTCAGATTTTAGTGATACCTTAATTTCAAATGAGCAAAATAGACTTTTAGCTATTGCAGATACTATATCAAGATCTATAGAAGACTATATTAAAGCAGAAGAAAAATCATTAGAAATAGTGGCGCAAGATTATAATTTTAAAAGGGAATTTAGCAGAATATTAGCAGGAGAAGATTCTATATTAAAAGAATCGCTTGAAATTTATTATAAAATAGATAGTCCTAAACTAAGCAATATACAAGTGCTTGATTATGAAGGTAATTTACTTCAGCAGTATCCTTTTAATAATACTAGTGAAAGTGAAGTTAGTTTACTTTACTTAGAAGACGTGAAAAAATGCATAAATTCAGTTGATTTAGTAGTAAGTGATGTTTATTTTGAAGAAGGTAAGGCACCATATATATGTATTTTACAACCTATTTTTATAGGAGGTAAGTTTAGTGGAATATTGAGGGCTACTATTGATGTTGAAAATATTTACGAAAAGATAGTTAAACCGGTAAAAACGGGAACAACAGGATATGCATCTGTAAAAACAGGTGATGCTATGTTACTAATGCATCCTAGTGACGAAGATATAGGTGTGGATGTTTTAGAGGCTAGAAAAGGAAAATATCCACAATATGATTGGAGCGAATTAGAAGAAGTAATAGAGGATCAAAAAGCTGGTGGAAGTGGCGTTAGTATTTACCACTCTATATGGGCTGGCGATGAAAGTGGAACTAGAGTGAAAAAATTCAGTGCATATTCCTCGGCATATATTGGAGATTATTTTTGGGTTGTAACAATTTCTTCAGATTATGATGAAGTTGTTAGCATTATAAGAAAAAACTACTATTACACATTGATAATTGCAGCTTTTATATTTCTAAGTCTTGTAGTAGCAGCGGCGTATACTTTTATAGCTAGGTCTAGAGAGAAATAGAAACCAAATCAGAATATCTAAAAAAATTAAAGGGTCTAAACAAGGAATTAAAAGAAGATATTGAGAAACGTGAAACTTTAGAGAATAAGCTTAGAAGTAGTAAAGAAAAGTATCAGGCAATTTTTAACAGTAGCAAAGATTGTGTTTTTATCTTGGATTTTCAGGAGGACAGACTAGGAGATATATTAGAAGTAAATCAGAAAGTTTCATGGAATTTAAAATTTTCTAGAAAAGAATTATTGACAATGAATTACTCTGATTTGGATTTAGAACTTAGTAGGAAAGATCTAAAAGAAATGTTAGATAAAATAGTAAAAGAAAAACCTATGCTTTATGAAACACGTCTTAGAACTAAAGACAATAAAGAAATTCCTGTGGAAATAAATGCTACAGTATTTAAATTAGATAATAGGCAGAAAATAATAATGACTTCTAGAGATATTACAAGTAGGAAATTAGATGAAGAAGCTATAAAAAGAAGTGAAAGAAGATTTTTAAGCATAGTAAATCAAGTAGCTG
This sequence comes from Clostridium sp. DL1XJH146, assembly GCF_054819755.1. NCBI lineage: Bacteria > Bacillati > Bacillota > Clostridia > Eubacteriales > Clostridiaceae > Clostridium > Clostridium sp. DL1XJH146. The sequence continues at coordinate 93,516 of NZ_JBTVVN010000005.1, read as the reverse complement.
TGGGAATAGGAAATAAAAATAACAAAATAAAGGCAATTGATGAGAATTTAAAATCAAACACAAAGATAGCTAATAAATTAGAAAAGATTAATATACAATTGGAAAAGATGTTTAAAAAAGAGATGGATGAAAATAAGAAAAAAGAAGTATTAATGTTATACCAATCAAGATATGTTGGTATGGGAGAGATGATTGGTAATATTGCACATCAGTGGAGACAGCCATTAAATACCTTATCCTTAATAATATCGAATATAGAGGATTCTTTTAGTTATGATGATTATGATGAAGAATATGTAAATAAACTATTCTTAAATGCAAGAAACATAATTAGTAAAATGTCTGAAACTATCGATGACTTTAGATATTTCTTTAAACCAAGAAACAACAAAGAATTATTTAATATTTTTAAAAGTATAGAAGCAACTATTGGATTATGTGAAGAAAGACTTAAAATAAATGATATAGAACTAAAAATTAAAGGAGACAAAGAATTAGAGATATACGGATATTCAAATCAACTTTCACAAGTACTACTTAATATAATTAATAACTCAGTAGATGCACTTACTGAACACGTTCAGGAAGATAGATGGATGGATATAGAGATAGGTAAAGAAGAAAATAATTATATTATAGAAATTTGGGATAATGCTGGTGGCATAGACAAAGAAATATTAGATAAAATATTTGACCCTTATTTTACAACTAAATCAGAGAAAAATGGTACTGGATTAGGATTGTATATGTCAAAGATGATTATTGAAAAGAATTTTAATGGAACTATTGAAGTATTTAATAAGAAATATGGGGCTTGTTTTATATTTAAAATTCCTAAATATGGGGAGGAAGAAAACAATGTCAGAAAATAATTTGCTTATAAATCTAAAGGTACTTTATGTTGAAGATGATGAGGAAACAAGAGAGCAGATGCAGTATTTTTTAAAAAGAAGAGTTGGAAAATTGTTTACTGCAAAAGATGGCGAGGAAGGCTTCCAAAAATATTGTGAAAATAAACCAGATATTATTATAACTGATCTTAGAATGCCAAAAGTTGATGGCATAGAAATGAGTAGGAAAATAAGAAAAATAGATAAGAAACCATCAATAATTATTACTACGGCTTTCTCTGATGTAGAAACAGTACTATTGGCTGTAGATATAGGAGTAGATAAGTATGTATTAAAGCCAATAGATACGAAAGAACTCTTAAAAGCAATGGAAGAAAGTGCTTTAAAGTTATTTAACGGAGAAGAAAATACATTAATTATTGGGGATAAGATAGTAGATATAAATAGCAAAAGAGATTTAGAAAGTAAAATTCAAAATAGAATTGCCCTTTTTATCAAAAACAAAACAGGTAAAGGTCCTAAAAATGTTAAAGCTTTTATAAAAGGAAATCTTATTGAGATAGAAGCTTATGATACCTTGACTAAATATGAAAAAACATTGCTTGAACACAGTAAAAATGAACACTTAGTAAGTTTTTCAAGAGAGGCATTGTATCTGAATAGAGATAAGGAAATTGAAAAAATTATAAGTGAGATTATAGAGGTGCAGTGTATTTTGGAGAATATAGCTATAGATTTAGGTAATGATAAAGATAAACTCGTTATTTCAATAAAATAAAAATATAGAAATATAGAAATATAGAAATATAGAAATATAAAAAAATATATTTTATAGTTTAATATGAAAAGAGGTATTGAAAGATGCCTTTTTTTATTTGAATTTACAAAGATTAATTATTATTAAACAAAAACAATTAATCAAATTATTTTTATTAATTTTATGATATAATCAAAATAAGAGTAAAATGATTATAATTGTAATTATATAGATAATAATGGCAATAAAGTTAAATAGGGGGATTAAATATGAGGAAAAATGTAGTAAAAACAATAAAGAGGAAATTAAAATCTAAGACGTCTTTATTTATTATGGGTTTTATTTTACTTTCAATTATTTCAGTCCCATTATTTAAGTATGTTTTAGCAGAAACGGGAGATGTTAATCTTAAGATAGAGACTATAGTAGATAATAGTGAAGTATATCCTGGAGAAGAGTTTACTTACACTATCAAATATAGAAATGCAGATATTAATGCAGCTGCTCCTAATGTAGTTATTAAGGATATTCTGCCGGATAATATTGAATTTATATCATCATCACCTGCAGCAGCAAATGATGATATTGCATCAATAGTTGTTACAGAAGAAAATGGAAGTAGCGTTGTAACAATAACCATGCAAAATATAACAGAAGATGGTACCGGTGCAGAGGTTATTAAAGATGAATTAGCAGCAGGCGCATCAGGAATAATTCAAATAGGGGCTAAATTCCCTGAAGGAACAACACTTCCTACTGATGGTGAAAATCCTACAGTAGCTATAAATACTCCAACTATAACTAGTAATGGGGGAAACGAAGCAGAAAGTAATCCTGTTACAGTAACACCTAAATTTAAGGATCCTGATTGGTCCGTTACTAAAACTAAAACTATACCTTCTATTGAACCAGCAGTTGGACAACCGGTAACTTATTCAATTAGAGTACAAGGAAATTCTACTATTGGTGGCATTGATATGGAAAATGTAGTTTTAAAAGATACATTACCTTCAGGTGCCCAGTTAGTTTCTTCTTCAAATGATGGTAGTTATAATAGTGAAACTGGAGAGGTTACGTGGGATATTGGAGACCTTAAGGTAGGAGAAAATAAGAATGTAAGTATTACACTAATATACCCATCAGAAACATTTACTACATTAAGTAATGTTACTAATATTGTTGATGGAAGTGGTAATTTGATCAGTGATCCTGATACAACTTTAACAGTTTCTGATACTGCAGAACATAGTTTTGATGTTCCTACATTTGGTATAGGTACTTTTACGAAAAATAGTAGGCAGGCAAGTGATAAATATTCTAACGGACAAATAGCTCAATTTTATTTAGGCGGTATAGAGAATGCCGGAAATATTTCAATGGACAGCTTTGTTATTGAGGACACTGTTCCAACTGAAATAACTCTTACGGAAATTACAACAGGTAGCTATAATTATAGCGCCCAGGTAGGTATAGAATATAAAACTAATCTTGATGTGGAGAACTGGAAAATATGGACAGGCTCACCTTTTGTAAATCCTACTAACCAAACTTTACAGGTTTCAGATTTAGGTTTAGCCGATGGTGAATTTCTAACTAATGTTAAATGGGTAATCACAGGAGAAGGTGGTGCAACATTACCTGCAAGTTTTACTAACAATTCGCCTATAGATGTTAACGGAAAAATTGAGGCAACTGAAGGTACAATGATAACTAATGAGGCAACATTGACAGGAAATCTTTCAGGAGAAGATCCAATAATACTTACAGATTCAGAAACTATAGAGGTTATAGCACCAATGCCTTGGATGGTAGTTCAAAAATCTGTAGTAGGAGATAGTGAAGTATATGAAAATGGAGAAGTAAAATATAAAGTAGTGATAAAAAATCATGAGTTTGCTACAGGGGATTTGCATAATCCAATAGCTATTGATGTATTGCCAAGTGCATTAGAAAATCCTGTATATATTGATGGAGAAACTATAATAAATAGTGATAATGATATTACTGTTTCTGATATGGCTATCTTTGGAAATAAGTTAACGTGGAATATGACTGGAACTTTGGCTCCTGGTGATTCAGTGGAATTGTATTTTACAACTAATGTTATAGATGGTACAACGGTAGGTTCTTATACAAACAATGCTTATCTCACAACAAATACAGATACAGAATTTGAAAATACAGGAGATCTTATAGATGATAGTTCTGACTTAGATGGTGATAGTTCTAGTACAGATAAGCTAGTAACGGCTAGTGATGATATTTTTGTAAAATTCATAGGAAGCTTAGATGCGAAGAAGTATGTAAGAGGTGAACTTGATATTGTTGATGGTGATTCAAGTGCAGGATGGAAATTACTTGATGAGCTTGGAAGTACTTTACCGGGTGGTATTGTAGATTATAAATTAGTAGTTAAAAATACTGATTCAAACGGACCTATTACAAATATAGTTATTATCGATAAACTTCCTTTTGTGGGGGACACTGGAGTTCTTGATAATAGTGATAGAGCTTCAGAGTGGAGACCTTATTTGGTTAATACAATAACAGGTGAAAATGGTGCAGTACTTGATTCAAATATTACTGTTTACTACAGTACAGAAGCCAATCCTTCTTTAAATGAATTAGATGATCCAACAACAAGTTCTAATAGTGGTTGGTCAGAAACACTTCCCTCTGATATAACTTCAGTTACTGCAATAAAAATAAACTTTGGGAGCTATGTTCTTGGTGATGGAGAGGAAATAGCGGTAGAATGGCCTATGAGAGCGCCGGTGGATACACCTAAAGAATTTGTTATGTGGAATTCTTTTGCATATGGCTCTACTTATACAGATGTTAATGGGCAAGAACCATTTTTGTCATCTGAGCCGGAAAAGGTTGGATTTGCCGTTAGTGAGGACCCTCTCGGAACTTATTATTTAGGTGACTTTGTATGGGAAGACATGAATAAAAATGGTATTCAAGAAGATGGAGAGCCTGGAATTAATGGTATATTGGTTAATTTATATGATGCAGATACAGGTGATCTGCTTGGATATACAAGGACTGGAGAATCTTATAATGGTGAAGATGGATATTATGACTTTCCTAATTTAGAAAATGGAAATTATGATGTTGAATTTATATTCCCTAATGATTATAAGATAACGTTAAATGATGTAGCTGAAGCAGGAGACGATAAAGATTCAGATATAGATGATGAAAGTGGATACGAAACAACTAACTATAGTGATAATGGAACAGACAATAGCTATGTAGTAAGAGTTTCAGATGTAACAATAAATAATGCAAATAGATTAGACATAGATGCAGGGCTTTATAAGGCAGCTCAAGTAGGAAACTTTGTTTGGAACGATTATGATAGGGATGGAAAGCAGGATAATAATAGCAATGAAACAGGTATTAATGGGGTTATCGTAAATTTATTAAAATTGAATGAAGCAGGAGATGCTTATATACAAGTAGCTACAACAACAACGGCTAACGTTGATGGAAAGGATGGATATTATCTCTTTGGCGATTTAGACCCAGGAAGTTATAAAGTTCAGGTAGAAAATCCAAGTGATAACTATAAATTCAGTAAACCTGATCAAGGAACTGATGTAAATGATAGTGATACAGATGACCCAGCGATTACTACTGATACAACGGGTACAATATCACCAACATCAACATCAGATGCTTTCTTTTTAGAATCAGGAGAATATAATCCAAATTTAGATTTTGGTATGTATTTAGGTCAAATTGGTGATTTGGTTTGGGATGATTATGATGCTGATGGGATAAAAGATAGTGGAGAGCCAGGAATAGATGGGCTTACTGTGAAGCTATTAGATACATTAGGAAATCCTGCTAAAGATATTGATGGAAATGATATACCGAGTACTACTACTGCAAATGGTGGTAAGTACTTGTTTGATGAGTTAATACCAGGAAATTATATTGTTGAATTTGATAAAGGGGATTATGACAAGTACTCAGATCAAAACTCGTCAGGAAGTCCAAATAGTGATGAGGATCATATTAATACAGATAGTGATGCTGATGATTCTACTCCATTTGATGATATTGCACAAACTGGAGAAATTAATTTAGCAGCAGGAGAGAGAGATTTATATTGGGATGCAGGTGTTTATAAATTTGCTTCTCTAGGAGATATAGTTTGGAATGACTTAAATGCAAATGGAATTCAAGATAGTGTAGAGTCAGGGGCAGCAGGAGTAATAGTTACATTGCTTGATGGAAATGGAGATGTAGTTACTACTGATGGAAATGGGGTTGCTATAGCACCAGTAACAACCGATGGAACAGGAAGTTATTCATTTGCAGATTTAGAACCAGGAGATTACAAGGTTAGATTTACATTGCCAGATGATGAATACAAATTTAGTGATTCAGGGGAAGGTACAACTTCTACAGATAGTAATGTAACAGATATAGTAGATTTAGTAGGAACAACAGATACAATTACTTTAATCTCAGGGCAATATGATGATAGCATAGATGCAGGAATTCACAGAGCCTCCTTAGGAGATTTTGTGTGGGATGATCTTGATGCAGATGGAATTCAGGATAGTGGAGAGAAAGGAGTAAATGGAGCAACGGTAGAACTTTATAAAACTTCTGATTTAGGAACTCCTTTTATGACAACAACTACAAGTACAAATCCATTAACAAGTAAGACTGGATTCTATGAATTTACAGACTTGGAGTCTGGGGATTATATGGTTAAATTTATAAAGCCAGATGATACTTACTGGGTTTCACCGGATAATGAAGGGGCAGATGATACAAAGGACAGTGATGGTGATAAAGACACAGGTTGGACTGAAATAATTACACTCGATAAGGGTGAAAGAGATATAACTTGGGATTATGGTATATATATTCCGGCTAAACTTGGAGATTATGTATGGGATGATTTGAATGGTGATGGTATTCAAGATGTAGGTGAATCAGGGATAAACGGAGCAACAGTAAAGTTATTTAAAGGTGATGTAGAAATTGCTTCAACAATTACAGCAGATGATGGTTCAGGGAATGCAGGATATTATAAGTTTATCGATCTAGTCCCTGGAGAAGACTACAAAGTTGATTTTGAAATGCCAGCAGGATATGATAAGGCATCTTCTGCAGATAGTGGTTCTGATGATAGCAAAGATAGTGATGCAATAAATGCTTATTATGAAACAGCAGATATTACATTGGAATCAGGCGATGATGATACGACAGTGGATTTTGGTGTTTATGAATATAGTAAAATTGGAGATTTTGTATGGCTTGATAGTAATATGAATGGAATTCAGGATTCTGGTGAATTAGGATTAAGATATTTGACAGTAAAATTGTTCAAGAAAGATGGAGAAGATTGGAATCTTGCAGACACAACAGAAACTAATACTTCAGGAATCTATGAATTTGATAGACTTTCTCCAGGAGAATATTATATAGAGTTTACAGCAAAAGAAAATCACAAATTTACTTTAGCAGATAATGCAGGTGATGACGCCCTTGACTCTGATGCAGATGTAACAACAGGTAAAACTTCTTCATTTGTAATTAAATCTGGAGATGCTGATAATTTAACATTCGATGCAGGAATGTACGAGCTTGCTTCCTTAGGAGATTTGGTTTGGCATGATGAAGATGGAGATGGAATTAAAGATGGAACAGAAGTTGGAATAGTAGGACTTACTGTAGAATTATTTGATAGTAGTAATAATTCACAGGGGACTACAACAACGGATGCTAATGGGAAATACTATTTCACAGATCTAGAGCCAGGCGATTATTATGTACAATTTGCTAAAACAGACATATATGGCGTAAGTCCAAAAGGTGAAGGAGTTAATGGAGCATTAGATAGTGATGCTGATACTATAACATTAAAGACAGATATAGTAACTCTTACAACAGGCGAAAATGATATGGACATTGATATGGGTCTTTACTTACTATCATCCATTGGCGATTATGTTTGGGAAGATACCGATGGGGATGGTATACAAGATGGCGGAGAACCATTATTATCAGGAGTCACAGTTGAACTTTATGATTCAACAAAAACATTAATAACAAGTACAACAACAGGTGCTGATGGAAAGTATCTATTTGATAAATTAGAAAAAGGCGATTACTACATTAAATTTACTAAGCCTACAGGGTATGAGATAACTGCTAAAGGTGATGGTAGTGAAAGATTGCTTGATAGTAACATCAATGATGATGGATTTACAGATTTGATTAATTTAGGCTATGAACAAGACATAGTTGAAGTAGATGCAGGTTTTTATATGCCAGCAAGTTTAGGAGACACAGTATGGCTGGATAAGGATAAAAATGCAGCTCAGAATGGTGGAGAACCTGGGGTTGCAGGAATTCTTGTATCATTAGTTGATGAAAATGGAGATCCAGTAATAGACGCAAGTGATAATCCTGTAGGGCCAACTACAACAGATGGAAGTGGAATTTACAGTTTCACTAATCTTGTTCCTGGTAAATATAAAGTGGTATTTGATATAGCTAGCTTGCCACATTATGAATTTACTAGTAAAGATTTAGGCGGCGATGAAGCTTTAGATAGTGATGCTAATTTAATCACAGGAGAAGCTACTGTAGTAACTCTTGTATCAGGTGAAAATAATCTTAATATAGATGCAGGATTAATAGTAAACACAGATATAAATATAGAGAAAACAGTTTACTTTGGACACGATGGAGGAAGCCAAGCTGGTGGAGAACTAGTGATAGGAGAAAATGGAGCCTTAGTAACTTATGTATTTAAAGTTACAAATACAGGGGATGTTAATTTAAATGATGTTGAAATAGAGGATACAGACCTTGGAATTGATAAGAGTGCAATGACACTTATAAGTGGAACAGAACCATTAGCACCGGGAGCTACATTAACTTATTACTATGAGTCAACAATTGCAGGTGACCTTACAAATACTGCAAATACAACAGGAACACCAGTAGATAATGGTGGAACTCAAATACCAAATGTTGATAAGCCAACAGATAGTGATACAGCTGCCGTAGATGAAGTTGTAGTAGGAATAGATGTACAAAAATCTGTTTACTTTGGTATATACAATGCAGCTAGTGATGAATATGAGACTACAAGCGGTAAAATTGGTGAGTGGGTAACTTATATATTTAAAGTTACTAACAATAGTGATGTATATATGAAAGACATTGAAATAAATGATGATAAATTAGGTATAACTAAAGATGACATGACTTATTTAAGTGGAAATGAAACTTTAGAACCTGGTGGAAAATTAATTTACTACTACGAAGCACAAATTGATGGAGACTTGGATAATATTGTTGATACAAAGGGAACTCCAAGTGATAAAGATGGAAACGAATATCCACAGCTTACAAAACCTGAAGATTCTGATGAAGCTTATGTTAGGGCATTAGGAAGCATAGGAGATTATGTATGGGTTGATAAAAATGCTGATAAGGTACAAGATGCTGACGAAGTTGGTATACAGGGAGTAGTATTAGAGTTACTAGACAAAGATGGGAACCCTATTCTTGATGATTCTAGTAATCCAATTACGGCAACTACTGATGCTGATGGAAAGTATATATTTGATAGATTAGAACCTGGTGATTATATAGTAAAAATTGCAGATACAAATCCTAATCTAGATGGTATGACACAAGATTTTGAATTAGATAGTACATTAGATGGAAATGTTTCTGTAGATTTAAGAGCAGGCGATGAAGTTGTAAATGTAGATTTTGGATACTATGAAGTAGTTAGCTTAGGAGACTATGTATGGCTTGATGAAAATGAAGATGGAATTCAAGATAGCGGTGAGATGGCAGTACAAGGCATAAAAGTCAAATTGACAGATGAAAATGGAGATGTAGTATCCGATGTTAATGGAAACACTGTAGATGATACAGCTACAGATGAAAATGGAAACTATAGTTTCAATAATCTTATTCCTGGAAAATATATAGTAGTCTTTGACTTAGAAGACAAATCATATTATAAATTTACTGGCGTAGGTTTAGCTGGAGACAATACTAAAGATAGCGATGCAAATATAGTAACTGGAGCAGCTCCAATAGTGACATTAGTTTCAGGTGATAATAATGTTACAATAGATGCAGGTTTAACTGTAAAATCAGAAATTAGTATTGAAAAAACAGTTTATAATGGTCATGATGGTGGGAAGCAAGTTGGCGAGGAACTTGTAATTGGTGAAAATGGCGATAATATAACTTATGTATTCAAAGTAACCAATACAGGGGATACTTACCTAACTAATATTGAAATAACTGATACTGATTTATCAATTAATAAAAGTGATATGACAGAGATTAGTGGGGATGTTAGCTTCATACAAACTATTATTAATTTCTTCACTGGAAAAGGTGAAACATTAGACATTGGAGAAGAACCATTAGCACCAGGAAAGAGTATGTTATTCTATTATGAAACTGTATATGATGGGGACCTTGTTAATACAGCAAAAGTAGAAGGAACAGCAACTGATGAAAATGGAGTAGAGATACCTAATATAGAAAAACCGACAGCCCAAGACACAGCCGAAGTAAATGAAGTAAAAGTAGCAATAGATATACAAAAATCTGTTTACTTAGGTAAATATAGTGTAGATAGTACTGGAAACGAAAAGGTTAGCGGTAAAAATGATGAATGGGTAACATATATGTTCAAAGTTACTAACACTAGTGATGTATATATGAAAGATATTGAAATAAATGATTCAATACTAGGGATAACTAAAGATGATATGACTTATTTAAGTGGAAATCAAACTTTAGCACCTGGTGAAGAATTAATTTACTACTATGAAACACAAATTGATGGAGATTTGGACAACATAGCCGAAACTGTAGGAACTCCAAGTGATGTAGGTGGTAATGAGTATACAGAACTTAGAAAACCTACTGATTCTGATGATGCTATTGTTAGAGCCTTAGGTAGCATAGGAGATTATGTATGGGTTGATAAGAATGCTGATGAAGTTCAAGATGCTGATGAAGTTGGCATAGAGGGAGTAGTATTAGAGTTATTAGACAAAGATGGAAACCCTATTCTTGATGACTCTAGTAATCCAATTACAGCAACTACTGATGTGGATGGAAAGTATATATTTGATAGATTAAAACCTGGCGATTATATAGTTAAAATTGCAGATACAAACCCTAATCTAGATGGTATGACACAAGATTTTGAACTAGATAGTACATTAGATGGTAGCGTTACTGTAAACTTAGGAGTTGGCGAAGAAATATCTACTGTAGATTTTGGATATTATGAAGTAGTTAGCTTAGGAGACTATGTATGGCTTGATGAAAATGAAGATGGAATTCAAGATAGTGGTGAGATGGCAGTACAAGGCATAAAAGTCAAATTGACAGATGAAAATGGAGATGCAGTACTTGATGCAAATGGAAATGCTGTAGAAGATACAGTAACAGACGCGAGTGGTAACTATAGTTTCACTAATCTTGTTCCTGGAAAATATATAGTAGTCTTTGACTTAGAAGATAAATCACATTATAAATTTACTGGGGTAGGTTTAGCTGGAGACAATACTAAAGATAGCGATGCAAATATAGTAACTGGAGCAGCTCCAATAGTAACATTAGTTTCAGGTGATAATAATATTACTATAGATGCAGGTTTAACTGTAAAATCAGAAATTAATATTGAAAAAACAGTTTATAATGGTCATGATGGTGGTGAGCAAATTGGTGATGAGCTTGCTGTTGGTGAACATGGAATGGATGTAACTTATGTATTTAAAGTAACTAATACCGGAGATACGTACCTAAACAATATTGAAATAACTGATGATGATCTATCAATTAATAGAAATGATATGACAGAGATCAGTGGAGATGTTAGTTTCATACAAGCTATTATTGATTTCTTCACAGGAAAAGGATCATCAATCGACATTGGAGAAGAACCACTAGCCCCAGGAAAGAGCATGTTATTCTACTATGAAACTCAGTTTGATGGAGATCTTGTAAATACTGCAGCAGTAGTAGGAACTCCAACAGATAAAGATGGGTTTGAAGTACCGAATATTGATAAACCAGAAGACAGTGATACAGCAGAGGTAGATGAAGTTCAAGTAGGAATTGATGTACAAAAATCCGTTTATTTTGGTAAATACGATGTAGATAGTGATGAAAATGAAGAAACAAAGGGTAAAAATGGTGAGTGGGTAACTTACATCTTTAAGGTAAAGAATACTTCTGATACCTACCTTACTAATATTGAGATTAAAGATAGTAAGCTTGGTATAGATAAAGATGATATGACTAAACTTGTTGCAGAAGAGCCGTTGGCACCTGGTAGTAGTTTGATTTACTATTATGAAACTAAGATAAATGGGGATTTAGAAAATATTGTTGAAGTTGTAGGAACTCCAAGCGATAAAGATGGAAATGTCTATGAGAACTTAACAAAACCTAAAGATTCTGATGATGCAAATGTTAAAGCATTAGGAAGTATAGGAGACTATGTTTGGATAGATTATGATGGTGATAAAGTTCAAGAAGAAGGCGAAAAAGGAATACCAGGAGTTGAATTAAGTTTACTTGATAAGGACAGTAACCCAGTGCTTGATGCAGATGGCAAGCCTATGGTAGTTGTTACTGATGAAGATGGTAAGTACTTATTCGACAGACTAGATCCAGGTGATTATATTGTTCAGATAACAGATAATAGTGCTATTTCTGAGGATTTGAAACAAAACTTTGAATTGGATGAAACATTAGATGGAATAGTTGTTTTAGAAATAAGACCTGGTGAAGAAAATCTTGATGTAGACTTTGGATATTACACACTTGGAAGTATAGGAGATACAGTGTGGAGAGATGCTAATGCCAACGGTATTCAAGATAAAGATGAGAAAGGCATTGAAAATATTGTAGTAAATCTTTATGATGAAAATGGAGAATTATATGAAAAAACCGTTACTAATGAAGATGGTTTCTACAAATTTGAGAAATTACCAATAGGTGATTATGTTGTAAAATTTATTGTCCCAGAAGGATATATGTTAACTGAGTTTATGATGGGTGAGGATATAGAAAAAGATAGTGATGCCTATATTGATGGAAAGACAGCTACTATAGTAGTAGGACCTGAAACTTTCAATATGACTATAGATGCTGGAATGTATAAAATCAATAATATTACTGGAGTTATTACCGATAAAGACACTGGGGAACCTATTGAAGATGCAGAAGTTACTTTAGAAGATAAAGATGGAAATGTTGTAGACACAACAACAACAGATGAAAATGGAGTTTATATCTTTACAGCTGTTTTGGGTGAGTACTACACAATAGACATCGAAAAAGATGGTTATGACAAAATAACATTGGAAGTTGATGCAAGTGAAGCAGATGTTCAAGTTTTATCTGATATTCAAACAAAATCATTACTTCCAAAAACAGGCGGGAAATATTTCAACTACTTGCTAATAGGTGGAATATTGATGATTATTAGTGCTACCTTAATTGTGAGAGAGAACAAAAAGAAGAAGAGAAGGAGCAAGAGAAGACATAGGAGACATTAGTGATAATTTGCAATTTGCAATTAGCAATTAGCAATTAAGTTCAAAAGCAAGTTCAAGATCAAAGTCAAATATGAAGACAAAAGCAAAGATAAGTGCAGAAATGGTATTAGGATTGAGATAGTATGAGATTTAGTAATAAGATAGGACAACCTTTATGGGTTGTCCTGTTTTTGCTATACTGTTGAAGTAATTAGAACTTCTGTATTTTTACATAAATAAAGAATTTCCTAAGTCCATGAAACCATGAAAAATTGTGCCTGCTAATAATGAATTATATTTGTTAGTCATTGTGATATCAATCCTTTTTTAAAAATGTTTTTTTAAGCATCATACTACTAATTGAATAAAAGAATATCCAAGTTTTAAGCCATAAAATACTAATATTGAGCCACAAATTATATTTATCCATTTAAGGATACTATTAAACTTACTACGGAATTTAGATACAAAAGTTGCCAGTAGATTGAACCATAAAAAGGATGCTAGACATACTCCTATAATAAAATAGTTTGACATATCAGGTGGAAGTGATGTTCGAAGTCCTCCTAATAATAGAGAACCATCAATTAGGGCTTGTGGATTAAGCCACGTAACGGCAAAACACGAGCCAATTATTTTAATTAATGAAGTATCAATATTTTCAGATTCCATTGTTTGTGAAGATGATCGGATAAGGCCAATGCCTATATACGTTACAACAATACTTCCAAATAAAAGTATTATCCCTCTCAATATAGAAAATTTATCAACTAAAAATCCTATTCCTAAAAAGCAGGAAATTGCTAGTGTAATGTCAAAAAAAATTGTGATAAATGCAACTTGGTACGTTCTAAATTTAGATTCTCGCGTGGCTGTGTTTATTAAATATAAGTTTTGAGTTCCTATGGGTGCTACATAGGCAATGCCTAACATTAATCCTTGTAATAAATATTTAAACATATTGTTCTCCAGTCTATAGTTTTAGGTGGTAATTAGTTTTCCACAAGCTTACCAATAGCGATAAATCTTTTTGGTGCTGACCCTATATAATAGAAGGGGTAGCAGGTTAAGAGTGTCAAGGCTGGGTAGTTATAATCCTTATAAAAAATAGGGTCATTTGGTTCTGTTATTTTTGTTTCTTGAATTATATAAGTAGATTTTTTTTCTTTGGTTTCTATGATTATGGTATCGCCAATTTCTATATTTTTGAGAAATCTAAATACGCCATCTCTGTGTCCGAGTATTAGGGAATTTCCTTCATCACCTGGGTAAGCGGTGTTGTAATAGTGTACTGCACCGTAGTCTAAATCTTTTTCAGTATGACCATCGATTAAGGCAACTTCTACTGAATCCTCCACATAAGTTAATTTACCAATTAAATTAACATCTGAGGGGATATTTTTTTGGCTAATACTTTGTGTTGAATTGTTATTTGTTGAGTCATTAGATTGGCTGCTTGGCTCACTATTTAATGATGGATTAGTATCTACATCATCTATACTAATATCATTTAGTTCATCCCATAAAGCTAATGTTTCAGTGGCTTTAGACTCATTTTTATATATTTTAAATAAAGAATATGCTACAAGGACAAAAGAAAATGTAAATATAATTATTGAAAATTTATATACAAATGATTTTTTTTTCTTTTTCATAGTAAACTCCTTCTTGCTGATTTTATATTTTAGAGAGTTGCTAGTAATTAAAAATTTTGCGTAGCAAAATCATCCTTAATTGTACATTGTGAATTGTGCATTGTGCATTGTTCTTAATACCTATATTATAACTTATTATATTACAATTTGTTAAAAGAAAATTTTCTTTTATGTTTGTATTAATAATGATATAATATGTTCAGCTATACATCATTAAGGAGTATACATTACTAAAAGTATATAAATTTTTATGAAAAAGATTTAGCTATATACCAAAAAAAGCTAGATTGAGACATTATATAAGGAGTGAATTTTTTGAAAAGTAAAGTTAAAATTTATTTTACAGTAATTATTATTTTGTCCATGATATTGACTGGGTGTGGGAACAAAGAAAAACAAAATAATAGTAATAATATGAGCAGTGACGTAGAAAATACACTAAGTGAAGATGAGACTGGTCAAACGATTGAAAATGTAGAAAATAATAAAGATGAAAAATCAAATGAGGATAAAGAAGTAGAAAATTCAGATAAAGAAGTAGAAAATAAAGAAGAAACAGAAGAAAAAGATATAGATTCTACAGAAAGTGGACAAGGTACTGAAGTTGAAAATAATAATGATTTATTAGCAGCACTTTTACCCTCAGAAATAGGGTATACTTGGAATTATACTGGTTCTTTCGATTATGAGCATACAGCTACATTAAATTCTATTGATAAGAAGGAAAATCAATTAATCTATTATGTTACAGGTGAAGTTAAAGAATATGTACAAGAAGAACTAGATGAGACTTTTATGGTAAATGAAGAACAAGTAGAAGGAGTACAAGGCAACAATGATGAAGTACAGCAATCTGAGGGAACACAAGAAAACCAACAAAATCAGGAGTATGATGAATTAGATAATTCTATAGATATTCAATATATTATAAAAGATGGAGCGCTAGTACAAAAGAAAAATTCTGTTGCTATGATGGATACATTCTTTGATGAATTAATTCTCATAAAAGTTCCATTAGAAGAAAACACAACATGGACTCAACGTCTTAAAGATGTTGAAGGAAATGAGTATAATATGAAAGGCACTATAACTTGGAAACGAGTTAAAAATGGTAAGACTTTATATACTGTAGAATATAAAGATATTGATGGAAATCGTTATGAAGAGAGAGTTATAGAGGAAGGGGTAGGAGTAATAAAATATTCCTCACAATATCCTTTAGATGGACTTATGATGGAATATGGATATAGTTTAAATCAATGATCAATGCACGATACACAATACCAATGCATAATGCATAATACCAATGCATAATGCATAATACCAATGCACAATGCACAATGCACAATGCACAATGCACAATCAAGTTCAAGAGATTAAGAGATTAAAAGATTAAAAGATTAAAAGATTAAAAGATTAAGAGATTAAGAGATTAAGAGATTAAGAGATTAAGAGATTAAGAGATAATAATAAAACAGGGTAGCCTTTTGAGAAGGTTATCCTGTTTGTTTTATTTATTAAGTTAGTCTGATTTTTGAATATTGGGTTATTATTAGTTGGAAGAGTTTTTTAGTTGCTTATATTTAAGAATAATATAATAAAAACAAAATAGATGAAACTATTGAAAATAAAGCACCTATTAGCATAATATAAATGAAAAATATATTTAAATAAAAGCAATATATTTGTATTTTGCTATAAGTTTTTTGTATAATAAAGATATAAGTGTTTCAATGATATGAATATTAACAATATTACGAAAAATGGTTTCAAATTAAGGAATTATAAATTGGGGAGGGTATAAATTATGGTATATTCTAATTTTGATGAGTTAATTAAAAAAGTACAAAGTCAGAAAATTCTTAAAAAAGTTGCAGTGGTAGCTGCGCATGATGAACATACTTTAGAAGCTGTGATGAGGGCTGTAGATGATAATATAGTAGAGCCAATTTTGATAGGTAGAGAAGAAGAAATAAGAGCAATTCTTAATAAATTTGGGAAAGAAATCAAGGAAGAGAATATTATTAATGTTCAGGATGACAGTCATGCTGCATGTAAAGCAGTAGAGCTTGTTCGTGCAGATAAAGTTGATTTTCTTATGAAAGGTAGAATACAGACAGCAGACTTACTAAAAGCTGTAGTAGACAAAGAAAAAGGACTTAGGACAGGAAATATAATGACTCATATAGCAATAAATGAGGTTCCTTCATATCACAAACTTATTGCAATAACAGATGCTGGTATGATGATGTACCCAGATTTAGCTAAAAAGAAAGGTATAGTAGAAAATGCTGTAAATACATTTTTAGCAATGGGTTATGAAAAACCAAAGGTAGCTGTACTTGCAGCTGTGGAGAAGGTTAATCCTAAAATGCCTGAAACTGTAGATGCAAATGAATTAAAGAAAATGAGTTTATCAGGTGAAATACCTAATTGCATAATAGAAGGGCCTATTTCTTATGACATAACTATGAGTAGGGAATCAGCTGAAATAAAAGGCTTTGAGAGTCCAGTTATTGAAGATGCAGATATATTAGTTGTACCTGATATTGCTTCAGGGAATATACTTAGTAAGGCACTTATCTATTCAGCAGGGGCTAAAATGGCTGGTTTTATAGTTGGTGCTAAGGTACCTATAGTATTGACTTCAAGAGGTTCTAGTAGCGAAGAAAAATACTTATCATTGGTATTGTCGGCAAATATAGATAGTTAAGACAATGCACAATGCACAATGCACAATGCACAATGCACAATGCACAATGCACAATGTACAATCAAAAGCAAAGTCAAAATCAAAGTCAAAATCAAAGTCAAAAGCAAGTCAAAAGCAAGTCAAAAGCAAGTCAAAAGCAAAAGCAAGGTCAAAAGCAAAAGCAAAAGCAAGGTCAAAAGCAAGGTCAAAAGCAAAAGCAAAAGCAAGGTCAAAAGCAAGGTCAAAAGCAAATCAAAGTCAAAATCAAATTAGAAAATAAACAATAAAATTAGTTCGGTAATTTAGTGTGAGGAGGATATTTAGATGACGAATAAAATACTTGCAATTAATCCTGGGTCAACATCTACAAAATTAGCTTTATATGAAGATGAAAAGGAATTATTCTGTGAAACTTTAGACCATTCAGTAGAAGAACTTAGAAAATTTGATAGAGTTCAAGACCAATTTAATATGAGGAAAGAGGCTGTTCTTACATTATTAAGTGAAAAAGGTTTTAAAGTAGAAGAATTAGCAGCGGCAGTCGGTAGAGGTGGGATGTTGCCACCAGTTAAATCAGGCGCATATATAGTAAATGATGCTATGGTAGATAGACTTACAAATAATCCAGTGGCAGAACACGCATCAAACTTAGGTGCACTAATTGCTTATGAAATAGCTAAACCATTGGGAATAGAAGCATATATTTATGATTCAGTTGCAGTTGATGAAATGACTGATATAGCCAGAGTGTCAGGATTACCAGAAATACCAAGAATTAGTTTGAGTCATGTACTAAATTCAAGGGCAATGGCTATGAAGGTAGCTAAAAAATATAATAAAGAATATAAAGAAATGAATTTTGTAGTAGCACATTTAGGCGGAGGAATTTCAATTAGTGCTCACAGACAAGGCCAAATGATAGATATTCTTTCAGATGATGAAGGACCTTTTTCACCAGAGCGTGCTGGAAGAGTGCCTTGTATTAAACTGGTTGACTTATGTTTTTCAGGTAAATACGATAAAAGAACTTTAAAAAAGAGAATTAGAGGAAATGGTGGAATAAAAGCATATCTTAATACTGTTGATACAAGAGAAGTTCAAAAAATGATAGAAGAAGGAAATAAAGAGGCAGCATTAGTATATGAAGCAATGGCGTATCAAGTGGCTAAAGGAATAGGAGATCTTTCTACTGTACTTAAGGGAAAGGTTGATGCCATTGTACTAACAGGTGGAATAGCTTATTCAGATATGATAACAGCTTGGATAAAAGAAAGTGTAGAATTCATAGCACCTGTTGAAATAATGGCTGGTGAAAATGAAATGGAATCTTTGGCTTTTGGAGCATTAAGAGTATTATTAGGAAAAGAAGAAGCTAGGACTTTTTCTTAACAAGAATGCTTCTACTAAAATATAAAAGGATTAAAGAGTTGAATAATTCTTTGAGTAGAAAAACAGTATTAATAAGTTGAAAAATCAGACTAAAAAAGTGTCTTATAAATTAGGTTATAAGACACTTTGTAATTACTATATATTTTAGTTAAAACATGAATTTTCTTAGTATAAACTCTAGAGTTTATTTAATTGGTAAAATTTATTTTACAGCTTTTAATTTTGTTAAATCAGACCAATTATTGGCTGTAATAATTTCTATACTATATAAATCTTTTTTCATAGAAACTACCTCGCCACGAACTTCTGCAATATCATGCTTAATATTTGCTACTTCTGATGACAATACTTCAGTTCTGTGTTCTAAAGCTCTTAGTAATTGAGTATGTTCGTCCTGAGTACTCTTAATTGAAGTGATATCAGACTTCATAGAAGTAATATCTGATTTCATAGAAGTAATATCTGATTTCATAGAAGTAATATCTGACTTCATAGAAGTAATATCTGATTTCATAGAATTCATATCTGACTTCATAGAATTCATATCACTTTGCATAGATTTTAGTATTGTTAAAATTTCCTTTTCCAATAATCTTTCACCACCTTATTAGTATTTATATTATATCATAATTACATACAAGTGAATATAGGATAAATATGTAAACATGAGGTGTAGGTCTACAAAAATAGTATAGCCAAAACAACAATATATATATGAACAATTGGTCGTTAATAAACAACTAAAAACGACAAATATAGTATAATATATTTAGTTGTAGGACTTGGCCTTATATTAATAAATTGTGGTGGAGTTCAACTAAATTATTTTTTCTGGAAAACCGTTAGATTATTAAATAATAAAGTTTTACAGAGGAATATTAGCAAAGGTGTACTATTGCAATTTTCAATTAAAACATAGATAATATTATATGAATAGTAGTTATATAAAGTCTAGTTTGGAGGGTGATTATGTCAATAAGGATTGTAACATTAATGGAGGATAGAGAGCTTAAGAATTCAGAATTAAAAAATGAACATGGGTTGTCTTTTTATATAGAAAAAGATGAAGAGATTATATTATTTGATGCAGGAAAAAGTGGAGACTTTATATATAATGCGGATAAATTAGGGATAGATTTAAAAAAAGTTAAACATGTAATATTAAGTCATGGTCACTATGATCATACAGGAGGCTTTAGAAAATTTGTTAAAGAATTCGGGAAAGATTTTATTCTTCACGTAAAGCCAGATTTATTTGTTCCAAAATATAATATAAAAGAAATACCATATAGGATTAATGGAAATAATTTCGATATCGAATATATAAATAAAGAAGAAATAAATATTGATTATGTAGTAGAAGATACTAAAGAAATTTTAGATGGTGTATTTCTACTAGCATCCTTTGAAAAGAAAAATGAAATTGAAAAAGTAGATTTTTCATTTGCAAGGAGATATGGAGAAGATTATGTTATTGATAGCTTTTCTGATGAGGTTTGTGTAGTAATGAAATCTAGTAAAGGCTTGATTGTTATATTAGGTTGTTCACATCCTGGAGTAATGAATATCATGGAAAGAATTAAAAAGGAATTTGATGAACCTATTTACTACGTAATAGGAGGAACTCATTTAAAAAAAGCCGAGAAAACTAGACTAGATGCAACATTTAATTATTTTGTGGATAGTAAAATAGAAAATATAGGCCTTTGCCATTGTACTGGTGAAGAAGTTGTTGATAAATTTATTGAGCAAGGGGATAACTTTTTTTATAATGGAGTAGGTAAAGAAATTATTATAGATAAATAAAACTAAATGAAAGACAATGGAGTATAAGGTGGCAGGCACAAAACGTGAGAATGTTGTATTGCATGCCTGCCACTAAATGTGTGAGTATTCAAACTTTTGTAAGTTTATTGTATAATTTTACATCAATATAATGATATTTGTGATATAATTAACATTAGTGGGGAATTTTGAAAATTAAAAACTATATTTACTTTATTAATAGGACTTAAGAATTTCTGGGGAGAATTCTTTAGTATTAATTTTCAGGAGGTTTTTATGAAAAAGAAAAATGGAAAGAAGCCTTGCTTATGGTGTATTGTTCCACAAGGGGTTATACTGCTTTATGCTATTTTTATGCTACCCTTTATTGTTAATGGGTTTTCCTTTAGTTTTTTAAGGAATGTTTGTTTTTGGGGTGCTATTTTACCTATATTTATTATTGTGCCTTTAACCATTTTTTGTATTAATGAAGAGAACAAGTTAGATGAAACAGAAAAAATGAATAAAACTCATGAAAAAGATATTGATCAGAAAAACTGTAGAACAGAAGAATTGTAGAATAGAAAAATAAAAAAATCTTATGAAGATTTAAATAGGAAGCTCCAAAAAGAAGTTTGCATTTACCAATAAGGTAATAAGTGCAAATTTTTTTTGCGTTTTTTTTGACAAATCACATAATTACACACAAGTTTTTATATTTGTTCCGAAATCATTTGTAATAATAAAATTAGATGTTAAAATAGCGCAAGAAAATTAGATATATATCAGGAGGTTTATTTATGAGGTTGTTTGATCATGGAATTAAAAGTTTGATACGTAGACCAGTAAAAACAATAATGTTATTTTCTATTTTCTTTATTGTATTTTGCTTGATGTTTACAGGATTAATAATTGAAAGTAGTATTGATGAATCAAAAGAGTATATAAGATATGAGATTGGCGCAGCAGTAGAATATCGAATGGATTATGATTCTGTAATGGAAAAGGGAGAAAGGCCACCATCTTTATCGTTGAGTGTGGCTGAAAACATAGCTAGTAACAGCTATGTTAAAGATTTCTTTATTACAGATTCAGCAAATGCGGATTCGGAAGATTTAGTTGCAGTTGAAACTCAAGAAAGTGCCGATGGTTTTTCAAGAAATGCAAGTAGTTTTACTTTGTATGGTACTAATGGAACTATACCGATAGACCTTGCCCTAGAAAAGATAGATCTAGTTGATGGTACACTTTTAAGTGAAGACAATATAGCAAATAGTGATTACGTGGTTATTGTTTCAGATGATTTAGCAAGCGAAAACAACCTTAGAGTTGGAGATTTAATAGACCTTGAAATATCTCAAAGTAGTAGCAACCCTATGACACAAAACAATCAAAAATCTTCACAGAATAGTACAACTTCTACGGATAGCAGTACAGCTGAATTTGAGATAATAGGAATTTATTCTTCTATTGAAGACGGATATAGTGAAAATAACATGTTTACTTCACTATCGGTTGTAAATGAATTAAAAGGAACAGATGGAGAAGACGAGACAACAGCAAGCATAATTTATTTATTAGATGACCCATTAGATGTTGATGAATTTGTAGAAGAAGCATCCCCTTATTTAACTTCAGATATGCATACACTTTACTCAGATAATGCAACATATGAAGAGCTAACTCAACCATTAGATTTGATAGCTTTTATAGCATCATTATTAATATGGGTTGTGTTTATAGCAGGTTCATTAATAATACTTGCAATTGTAACTATTTTTGTACGGGACAGAAAGTTTGAAATAGGACTTCTATTATCAAGTGGTGAAGGGAAAATGAAAATTGTATCCCAATTTATATTAGAAATATTAGTTATAGCAATAGTGGCATTTGGAATATCAGTTGGAGCTAGTAATTATGCCTCTAAAGGTGTAAGCAATTGGATTGTGGAAAATCAGTTATTAGCAGAAGATAGCTTAGCAAGTAGTACTTCTATAACAACAACTTCTAATGTTAGAAATATGAGAATGCCAGGAAGTAGTTCAAGTTCTGTATACGGTGACGTTGACATGAACTCTGTAGCATCAGAGTTTGATGTAGCATTAAGTGCAGATGTAATGGGAAATTTACTGCTTGTTAGTATTTTATTAGTATTAATAGGATCTACAATTCCGTTATCAGTAATAATGAGCTTTAATCCGAAAAAAATATTGCAGGACTGATTTAAACCAATGCATTATGCATTGTGCATTGATATTAAGATTTTACTCACACATTATGTTTTGGGAAGGGAGTTAGTTAAATGAAAGATTGTCTGTTTCAGTTGAAAGATATAAATTATGGGTATAACGATGGTGGTAAGAGACGTACTATTTTAAATGATTTGAGCTATGATTTTGAGAAGGGTAAGTTTTATACTATTCTTGGTCCTTCAGGGAGTGGTAAGTCAACTCTTCTTGCTATATCATGTGCTCTTGATCAGCCGGAAAAGGGAGAAGTTTTATATCAAGGAAAGAAATTAAAAGATATTGGATATACAAATTTTAGAAGAAATAATATTGCTATTGTGTTTCAGAAGTACAATTTGATGGATTATTTGACTGGTGTAGAAAATGTAGAGTCAGACATGATGATAGTGGATAATAAGGCTAAGGGAGATAGGAAGCAGATAGCATACAAAATTCTCGATAGGGTAGGCATAGTAAAGTCAAAGGCAGATAGAAGAGTAACTACTTTATCAGGTGGTGAGCAGCAACGTGTTGCTATAGCAAGAGCACTTTCAAAGGATGTAGATTTAATTCTTGGTGATGAGCCAACGGGAGCATTAGATACAGCAACAGAAAAAGAAGTTATAGGACTTTTTAAGACCTTAGCAAAAGAATATAACAAGACAATAATTTTAGTTACACACTCTGATGATGTTGCTAATGAGAGTGATATTAAATTGAGATTAAAAGATGGAAAACTAGTTTAGGGAGAGAAAAAATATAGCTGTGTGTTCTTATAGGTACTCAAAATTTCTAATTATAAAACAATAAAACAATAAAATAATATAACAATAAAATATAGTTGGTTTAAATAGTTTTTAATTAATTAAAGAAATTATTTTAGCATGCTAAAATAATTTTATCCTTAATTGTGTATTGTTAATTGTACATTGTGCATTAAGATTTTAGGAGGGTTTATATAAATGTCAGAAAAGAGTTTTTTAGATACTTTGTCGCAAGATACAAAACCAGAGAGCTTTGGTGAAGAAAAATTTGAATATGTAAAAGATAATAAACTAAGAAATAGGCTTATACTTATAGGATGTTCAGTGGCAATAGTGGTTTCAGCATATTTTGGGATTTCTTATTTTACTAATAGAATTGAAGTTCCAGAACTTGTTGGAATGAACATAAATGATGCATATACATGGGCTAGTAATAATGATGTAACACTAGCGATAGATGATGTTTATAATTTTGATGTGGATAAAAATGTAGTAATATCACAGGGAGTAGCACAAGAAGAAGTTATAAAAAAGAATTCTACATTAGCAGTTGAAGTATCTTTAGGGGCAGACCCTGAGGAATTGATTGTATTTCCTGATATTGAAGCAATGACCTATACAGAGATAGAGTCATGGATTGATGATAACAAACTTACAGGAATTACAATTACAACTGAATACAGTGATATAGTAGTAGAAGATGCTGTTATCTCTTATGAATTTGTAGATGGTTCGGAAGATGAATTTGAGAGAAAAAATAGAGTTAATGTTGTTGTTTCAGATGGGATTGAAGAATTATCAGAAACAGTAACAGTACCAGACTTTTCAACATATAAACAAGCAGAAATTGTTACTTGGGGAAGTGAAAATGGTATTGCTGTAGAGTTTGAAGAAGTCTTTGACGAGTATGTTCAAGCAGGGTCAGTTGCTTCACAAAGTTTTGCAACTGATGATGAAATGTATAGAGATGAAACGCTGCTAGTTCAGATTTCAAAGGGTGAAGCAGTTTATGTTCCTAAT
Organism: Clostridium sp. DL1XJH146; assembly: GCF_054819755.1. NCBI lineage: Bacteria > Bacillati > Bacillota > Clostridia > Eubacteriales > Clostridiaceae > Clostridium > Clostridium sp. DL1XJH146. The sequence continues at coordinate 68,829 of NZ_JBTVVN010000005.1, read as the reverse complement.
ATTACAGCTATGACTAAAACAGAAGCTGAAGCTTGGGCTAAAGAAAATGGAATAACTCTAAATACAAAGGAAATTTATACTAATTCATATAGTGATGGAGACATATATAGTCAAAGTATTTCCAGTGGTACGAGCTTAGAAAATGGAGATAGTATAACTGTAAATGTGTCACTTGGAAAGGTTGAAGTAGCAAGTTTTGAAGGAAAATCAAAACTTGATGTTATGAAATGGGTTCAGGAAGTGAATGAAAATGGTGCAAATATTAGTGTAAGCTATTCAGAGGGTTATGGTACTGCAGGAAGTGTAGATAAAATTATAGGACAATCTATTAAAAATGATATGGTGAATACAGGAAAAGCTATTTCATTTACAGTATCAAAAGGTATGAAATTAGTAATACCTGATTTTACAGGAATGACTGAAGAGCAAGTTGAAAATCAAGCTAAGGATACAGGAATTGATTGCTTATTTGATTATGCGTATAGTGAACCTTCAGACCCGGATAATCTAGAATCAGCACCATTAGTAGAAAAAGGTTATGTTATAAGTCAATCAATTGCAGCAAACACCGTTACTACTGATGCTGAAAATATAACTGTTGTTATATCTCTTGGGGTAACGGATTAGGTCAATGAACAATGAACAATGCACAATGCACAATGCACAATGCACAATGCACAATGCACAATGCACAATCAAGAGCAAGGTCAAAATCAAATTAAGGTCAAAACCAAGATCAAATTAAGGTCAAAACCAGGATCAAATTAAGGTCAAAACCAGGATCAAAACCAGGATCAAAACCAGGATCAAAACCAGGATTAAAACCAGGATTAAAACCAGGATTAAAACCAGGATTAAAACCAGGATTAAAACCAAGATCAAGACCAAGATCAAGACCAAGATCAAGACCAAGAGCAATTTAGATTAATATTAATGTGAAAAAATAAAGGGATGCAAGACAAAATAAAGTTCACAGGTAATAGCGAACAAGTCATATTGCATAGTTAACAGTTTATAGGTTACTAAATTACGTTTACAGCAAGCAGTGTACAGAGTATATAGTGCACTGTTTGCTGTTTGTAATTGGGAATTTATAAGTTAAAGCTTACGAGGAGTGTTTTCCGAGTTTTGGTAATATAATTAAGGTTGTTTTAAGTTTAAGGAGATAAAATTATGGGTATAAAGTTATAGCTTTTTAAGTTTAATAGTATAAGGAGAGGGTGTTTGTTATGAATAAAAATAAAATAAGTAAAATAGTTGTTAGTTTTTTCCTTGTAGGAGCAGTTGCTTTTTCCATTTCGGGTTGTAGCAGCTCAGATAATAATTCTGAAGAACAAATAACTAATGAAGTACAAGAAACAGATACTGGTTCTTCTGGTGAAGTAGGGGAAGAAGAAAGTAACTCTAGCAAATCACAGGATAAAAATATTGAGGCTAAAGATAATCAGCAAACTAGGGAAGTAAACCAGGATAGGCAAATGCAAGAAGCTGAGGCTGACCCAGTTTTGCAAGCAGCAGCAGAAGCCATACTTTCTGACACAGATTTATTTGGAGAATTGAATGATGAAGTGAAAGAAACGATAATTACTACAATGCAACCAATGATATTTAGCATGTTAAATGAAAAACTAGGATTTTCATTGCAAAATGGTATAATTATAATAGATGAAGATTTGGGAATAGATATAACTATATATCAATCTGAGGATGCAGTAGGAGATGCAGAGTTGTTTGCTAATTCAGGTGATTTTACAAGTTTGGTATCTGGAGATAGGGTGGCTGATAGACAGATGAATAACGGTGAAAATGCAGAAATACCTCCTGAGGATGCAAACGGACAAGTACCAAACACCGAAGCACCAAATGGAGAAGCGCCTAATGATAAGGTAGCAAATGGACAACAAGCAAATTCAGGACAACGTACACAAGGAATGCAACAAGGGCAAAGTATGAATATTATGCCAGATATATCAAATTCAGAATCAAAAGTGATCGGGAACTATATAATATTTGCAAATACTGATAATAATGAAGAGGTATTCAGTATATGTGAGAGCAACCTTTAAGGGATATTTCTTGAAAGAAAAGAGTGAAGAGCTTTTTAAAAAAGAGTGCAGAGCCTTTTAAAAAAGAGTGCAGAGTGCAGAGTGCAGAGTGCAGAGTGAAGAGATAAAAAAAAATACAGAATACAGGATACGAATACACAATGCACAATGCACAATGCACAATGCACAATGCACAATGCACAATGCACAATGCACAATTCACAATCAAAAGATAAAATGCAAAAGATAAAAGCAAAAGATAAATGTAAAAGATAAATGTAAAAGATAAATGTAAAAGATAAATGTAAAAGATAAATGTAAAAGATAAATGTAAAAGATAAATACAAAAGATAAAAGCAAGGATAAAAGATAGTTCATAGGGTACGGGATACAGTGCACAGTGTATAAGTAAAGGCTGATTTTCTTTACTTCGGTAAGAAAATCTTTGATTTAAGGCGTCGATTTTACGTAGCAAAATCATCCGTAAGTGCATTTAAAACACACCCCGTTTAGTGCTAGATATAGGTTAGAATATTTAATGTTTTTGTAATTAAATATTCTAATCTCTAAGTGTTTAAAGGTTTAAAGGTTTAAATGCTTAAGGGTTAAATATTTAAGGTCTTAAGTGTTTAAATGTTTTGAGGTCTTAAATGGTTTAAAGATCTTAGTGTTTAAAAGGTTCTAAAGGTTTTAACTTCACTCTGCACTCTGCAAATTGCACTCTATGTTTTAAAAGAAGCACTCTATGTTTTAAAAGAAGAAGGGGTTTGATAAAGATGTATGTTATTTATTTAGTAGAAGATGAAGATAGACTTAGAAAAATATTAGTTATGTACTTAGAAAAAGAAGGATATTTAGTGAGAGCTTTTTCTAATGCGGAAGATGCTATGAAATATATGAATAATCATATTGATTTATGGATACTAGACATAGGCCTTCCTGGCGCGGATGGGTTTGAGCTTATTTCAGAAATTAAAAAGGAAAATGAGGATGTACCTGTTATATTTACCTCTGCGAGAGATAGTGAAATGGACAGAATAATGGGCCTAAAATACGGAAGTGATGACTATTTAACTAAACCATTTTCAGTACAAGAACTAATTATCAGGATAGATAAATTATTAAGAAGAGTGTATAAGAGAGAAAATAAAGCAGAAATTGTATGGGGACCTTATGTAATTAATGAAGATAAAAGAATAGTGTCAGAGGGCGAAGAAGAAATTAAATTGACCTCAAAAGAGTTTGATTTAGCTTTGTTTTTCATAAAAAACAGAAAAAAGGCTTTTTCAAGAGAGGACATATTGACTAGGGTATGGAAGGATTTTTATGAGTGTTCTGACAGGGTAGTGGATGATACAGTAAGGCGAATGAGAAAGAAATTACCAAAGATTCGACTAGAAACTATGTATGGATATGGGTATAGATTGTTATGAGAAAAAAATTTTCTATAAAAAGCCAAATGGCTATAATATTTGTACTTATTATTATTGTTATAATGGGATTTGCTAGCATTTATTTGCCCTATTATTTTGAAAAATCAATGGAGAATACTTTTTTTAAAACAATAGAATTAGCCAGGAAAAGGAATGATGTAATAGAAGTATCTGATGATATGTATGCGGTAAATCAAATAGTACTAGATTCTGATGGTGATATGAGAATTGGATTTGATAAACAGACTGGTAATAGATTTATCACTCCTAACTTTTTAGAAGAAATTAAAACTCGTGCAGTAACACAAGAGCAAGAAAAACAAAAGTATATAATTGATACGGAAGACGTACGAATATACTGTGAGATAGATAACTTTTTTGCGGGTTATAGGGTTACTTTTATGTTTGATGTATACGGTGAAAATTTCATGGGGGATATAGTAAAGCAGCTATTGCTATTACTTATAGTTTTGGTTATTTTAGGAGTAGTAGTAATGTATATTTACTCTAATTACTTTGCAAATAGGATAATAAAAATTAAAGGCAAAGTAGAAAAAATAGCTAACGGTGATTGGAATAGTACTGTAGAACAAGAAGGCAAGGACGAGTTAAGCGCATTATCTAATTCTATAGAAGATATGAGAATCAAATTAGTAGAGCAAGATAAGTATAAAAATGATATGTTTCAAAGTATTTCTCATGATCTTAAAACCCCAATAATGATTATAAATACATATGCTCAAAGTATAAAAGATGGCCTTTATCCAGAAGGGACTATAGAGGATAGTGCAGAGGCTATTATAGAAGAATCACAAAAACTAGATGAAAAAGTTGGGAAGATTCTCCTTATAAATAAATTAAGCTATCTAAGTAGAAGAAATGAGAAATTTGATAAAGTAAATATGAAGGAAGTAATTATATCAGTTGTAAGCAGATTTGATAAATTAAAGAATATAGATTTTCATTTGAATTTAGAAGAAGTATACTATGAGGGTGAATTTGATAAGTGGTGCAGTGCCTTAGAAAATATTATTGCAAATAATTTAAGATACGCAGAATCTTTAATTGTAATAACACTTACAAATCATTTGCTTTCAATTTTTAATGATGGACGACATATTGAATTTGAAAATCCAAACAATATATTTGAAATTTATAGTAAAGGAAAATCTGGTCAAACAGGTATAGGTCTTACAATAACAAAAACTATAGTTGAATTATTTAAGCGAAAGATTTCAGTTAATAATGTTACTGGTGGAGTAGAGTTTAGGATAGAGCCTTAGCAAAAAATATTAAACAGGGAAAATAAATTTAGTGTAAAGGATACCAAATTTTGACTATTGATAGATATTCTAATATAATTTATATAACTAGTAAATATAAGGAATATAATACTATAGGTTAGAAAATGGGGTGATTTTATGCAAAGAAATTTTTCATTTATTGTTGAAACAGAAGATAAGAAATTTTCAGCTAATGACATAATTGTAGAATTTAAAGACTACTGGAAAAACACATTAAACAGAAGAATTAAAGACTTAAAAAAAGTTGAAGTTTATTTTAACACATCAGAAAACTGTGCTTATTGTGTAGTTAATGATGATGAAACTATCAAAATTCAAAAGTAAGTGAAAAACACATCTCTTTGGGGTGTGTTTTTTTAAGAGAAGTGTGAAGTGTGGACTCTTAAATGTTTATTTTACAAGCGTTTATGGTAAAATACTAGTATGAGAGGTGATTATTATGAAGAAAAGATTTAATGTGACGGGTACTTGTATACCTGAAAAGCATTATATGGTTGATACATTACAAAAGATTGAAGAAATAATGGACCTTGTTAAAGAAGGCGAATATTTTACTATAAATAGACCTAGACAATTTGGGAAGACAACTTCCATTTATATGATAGAAAGATTGCTTGAAAATAGTGATGAATATATGGTTATATCTATAAGTTTTGAAGGAATTGGTGATTTAGTTTTTGAGGATGAAAATAGATTTTCAAGTGGTTTTATAAGTATGATAGTTGATCAGCTGGAATTTGAACATGATGAACTTGCTAAATTTTTAGATAGACAAAAAGGCGATATTAAATCTTTAATTGATTTATCTAAAGTAATAGCTAATCTGGTACATGAAGCTAATAAAAAAGTGATTTTAATAATTGATGAGGTTGATAAGAGTAGCAATAATCAGTTGTTTTTAAGTTTTTTAGGTATGCTGCGACAGAAATATTTATTGCAATTAAAGAGAAAGGATTACACTTTTCATTCAATTATTTTAGCAGGTGTCTATGACGTTAAAAGCTTGAAATTAAAGCTAAGACCAGGAGAAGAAGAAAAGTATAATAGTCCATGGAATATAGCTGTTGATTTTGAGGTGGACATGAGTTTTTCTGCAGAAGAGATAAAAACTATGTTAGATGAATATGTAGAAGATAAAGAAGTTAAAATGGATAAGGATTATTTCTCAGAGAAGCTTTATTATTATACTTCAGGTTATCCTTTTTTAGTAAGTAAGCTTTGTAAAATAATAGATGAGAAGATAATGACTAGAGATGAATTGCTTTGGAATAATGAATATATGGATATGGCGGTGAAGGAGTTACTTACTCAGAGCAATACAAATTTTGATTCGCTTATTAAAAATATTGAAAATAATAGGGAACTTTATGAATTTGTAGAAAGAATAATCTTAGATGGCGAAAATATAAGTTATATTCATAGTGATAAAATAATTAATATCGGTACAATTTATGGGATTATAAGAAATGAAAATGGTGTGTGCAAGGTACACAATAAAATCTATGAGCAGCTTTTGTATCAGCATATGATGATAAAGATAGTTAGAAAAGATAAGAATAGCACAATGGGGGATTATAATTTTAAATCTTTCTTTATTAATGAAGATGGTACTTTAAATGTGGAGAAAATCCTCATAAAATTCCAAGAATTCATGAAGCATGAGCGCTCAGAAAAACGTCAAACTTTTTTAGAAGCTGACGGGAGACTTGTATTTTTAGCTTTTATAAGTCCGATTATAAACGGAAAAGGCTTTGCATTTAAAGAAGTACAAGGAGCAGAAGAGAGAAGATTTGATATTGTACTGACTTATGAGGATAAGTTATACATAATTGAACTTAAAAAATGGTATGGAGAAAAATATCATAAAAGGGGCCTTGTGCAGCTTGCAGAATATTTAGATCAATACGGAATTGATGAAGGATATTTGCTGGTATTTGATTTTAGAAAAGAGAGTAGTTTTAGAGAGGCAGGGGCTTTTGAGGAAAGGGTTGTTGCTGGTGGGGAAGAGAAGAGGATTGTTCAGGTTTTTTGTTAGAAGCGCTTTTTATTGAATAAATTAAATAAATATAACAGGCTAGCCTTTGATTATGAGGTTGGCCTTTTTTGTTATATAATTAAACAAATAAGGAATTATATTTATGAAACTAGAAAAATATTGTAACTTTTTAAGTGGCTTTTACACTATATATATGAAAGGAGATGAACCATTGGAGAGTATGAAAGAGCTTTATGAGACCTATGAAAAATATATTTTTAGATATTTATATGGATTAACTTTGGATTATTATAAGGCTGAGGAACTTACTCAGGAGACTTTTTTCCAATTGCTTAAATCCTTTCATAGATTTCGTGGTGACTGCCATGTTTCTACGTGGATACATAGAATTGCAAGAAATGTATATAGAGATTCTATTAGGAAGAATTCAGTAAAGATTATTTCTATAGAGGATAGTTCTTTTGAGATTCCCAGTAGAGATGGGCCTGAAGAAATCTTTGAAAATAAGGAGCGCAATAGATTGATTATGGAAGCTTTAGCGAATATCCCTGAAAAAAAGCGGGAGGTTCTTTGGCTTAGAGATTGGCAAGGACTTTCCTACGAGGAAATAGCTAGTATAACCGATAAATCTATTTCTTGGGTTAAGGTGAATATACATCGTGGAAGGCTTGAGTTCAAAAGAATTTATAGTGAAGGAGGAGATTTAAATGAGTAAATACCCCTGTAAATTGATAGAAGATTTGCTTCCCTTATATATTGAAGATGATGTAAGTGATGAAACAAAAGCAATAATTGAAGATCATCTTAAGGAATGTGAAAATTGCAGAAAGCTTGTAGAAGAGTATTCAAATGATGATATACCAATAGAGGATTTTAAAGAAGATCTGCCTAAAGCTAAGACTTATAAAAAGTCTATGAAGAAATTAAAAAAATGGAGTATAATATCGGCTATTTCATTAATACTTGTGGCAATTGCTATAGGAGTTATAGGATACAAATTTGGTGAAAAACCTAAAAATGATGTAATATCCTTAAAAACAATAGTTAAGACATTAGAAAAAGAAGGTGTTGAGCTAGAAGAAGATAAATCAAAATCTTTTGATGAATACCAACTAGGTGGTATTACGCCAGAAACTTTTAGTGTGGACGGGGATAAAGGAACGCTATTAGTGTATAATTTTAAGACTATTAGCCAGCGTGATGAGGCAGTGAATGAATCAGAGAATTATAATAAACTAAATAAATTACCAGAAGTTTCGTTTAAAGCAAAAAATGCGTATTTAGTTTATGTATTAGAAGAATATTCTGTATATGATGATGAGTGGTCAGATATAGGCGAAATAGTTGATTTAATTTCGGATACTGTATTCCAAAAGTTCAATGATGGTAAAGTAATGGTGTTCAAAGGAGAAAGTGAAAGCTGGGAAGGAACTTTTACCCTAAAATACTATGAGCATTGGTGGCATGATGAAGATGGTACCCTGAAGCTAGATAGTTATCAAGATGGATTTCCAGAGATTAAGTATAAGATTTCTGATATAGATTCTGTAGGACCTGTTGCTGTTGAATATGAAATTGGTTCAGGAGGAGGAAGTATGACTGGGGCTACTGTTGATAGTGATGGAAAATTAGATTTATTCCACACAGGTGGAACTGGTGGAATTATTAGAGAGGATGATGAAATAACTTTTACAATTAAATGGAATGGCAAGGAAGAAAAAATTACGATGAAGGCTCAATAGTATTTGATTTTACGAAAGAGGTCAGTAACTTAGTAGAAGTAGGAGTTATTTCTATTAGTAATAATTTTATTGAGATTACTCCTTACAGAAAAATAAGATAGTACTGTAAAAAGTACTATCTATATTTTTAAAAATTAAATTTTATAGATTAATTAAATTTATATCTAAATTGATGTCCAACCACCGTCTACATATAGAATTTGTCCTGTAGTATAGCTAGAGGCATCTGAAGCAAAGTAAATTGCTGCACCATTTAATTCTCCAGGATTTCCAGGTCTTCCTGCTGGACAAATGAAATTATATCCTCTTACATAATCATCTGTGTACAAAGTTTTTTCAGTCATTTCTGTTTTGAAAAGACTTGGACCAATTGCATTAACAGTTATTCCATCTTTTACTAATGAAGTACCCATACCTCTTGTTAAGTTGACTACAGCACCTTTTGAAGCATTATAAGCATGAAGTGGAGAATCTTTAGATCCTACAAAACCAAGAATAGAAGCTATATTAATAATTTTTCCATATTTATTTTCTTTCATATGTTTAACAACATGTTTTGATACTAAGAAAATACTTTTTACATTCAAATTCATAACTCTATCCCATTCATTTTCATCTAGTTCTTCTACAGAACCTTTTGAAGCGGTACCTGCATTATTCATTAATATGTCTATTTTACCGAATTTAGCGATGACTTTATCGACAGCTTCTATTATTTCATCCTCTTTTGTAACGTCACATTTTACAGGAAAGGCAATTCCACCTTCTGCTTCGATTTCTTTAGCTAAGCCTTCTAATTTTTCAATTCTTCTTGCAAGAATAGCTACACTTGCACCTTGTGCTGCGTAAGCTTTTGCAAATTGAGCGCCTATACCACTAGATGCACCTGTTACTATTGCTACTTTGCCTGTTAAATCAAATAAATTTTCCATGATTATTACCTCCGTGTTTATATTTGTGAATTACTGATATATTATTGATAAAATATTAACTTATTATAAAAAGGTTTACAGTGTAAACAACAAAGAAATATCCCTGTTTATTAAATATATCACTAGTAAACAATATTATAAATGTATTTTTATACTAAAATAATTGACTGAATTGTGCATAGTGCACTATAATTGTAAAGGGTGATGAAAATGGGAAATACCTTTAAAGAGTTAGCGAACTATTTTTCACAAAAGACTGTGAAAATTTATACAAATAATGATGAAAATACGTTTATAGAAGACATTAAAAATTTTAATATGAATGGGAGGAATTTTTCAAAAAATATTATTTATATTGTATAAACCTCACAGTTACCTGACGGAGCTAAAAATATCAAAGGGGTAAATTTGCTTCTTATTAATGATAGAAATATTTTTGTTGAAGATTTTTTTGTCAATGATTTAAATATTATTGAACTAGAAAAGCAAGAAGATATTTTTGAAGTTTATACTATGGCCAAGAACTATTTGACGAGAAATATGGAGATAGAAAAATATACTTCTATTTTATTTGGGGTGTACATGGAGAATAAGGGGTTAAATATTATTCTTGAAACGGCGTCTGCTATGATTAATAATCCACTTGTACTAATAGATTTGAGTTACAAGGTTTTGGGTCATTCAAATATTAATAAGATTAAGGATGAATTCTGGCTTGAGAATATAAAACAGGGGTATTGTTCTTATGAATTCATTGTTGCCGTTAAGAATATGAAAAGTGTGCAAGAAGGTAGAAAAGGTAATGCCATTTATGAAGTTTCTAGTGGAGAATCACCTACTTTAAAGCTAATTTCAAAGGTGAAAATAAATAACAAACACGTGGCAAATGTTATTTTATTAGAAGATAATGAAAATATACGCTATAAAAATAAAGTGTTATTGAAGGTTGTAAGTAGAGTTATTGGTGAGGAATTGAAAAAAAATAGATTTTATATTAATTCAAGGGAGTCTAAATATGAAGAATTTATTTATAATTTTCTTGAAGATAAATCTAATAGAGTAAGGGTACACAGAGAAATATGTATGAGTCAAAGCTTGAAATTTGGAGACAAGCTAACAGTTTTAGTGCTTGATATTTCAAAGTACAATGAGTTAGATAAGAGATTTGGCTACTTAAAGGAAAATATTACTATGTTGTTTTCTAATTCCATATTAATTTATTATAAGGATAATATTGTTGTTATTAATGACAAAGAAGATAATAAAAGTAGCGAGGAATTTTTAGAGGAAGTTAAAACTTTTTTAGTGGAAAATAAGATTTATATGGGGATAAGTAGGGAGTTTTCAGATATATTTCAATGTAAAAAATACTACAAGCAGGCAGTAAAAGCTGTAAATTTTAGAAATACAATGATGAAAGATAAAGTAATTATGTTTTATTCTGATATTCAATTTTATGATGTACTTTTAGAGAATTATGATAAGGATAACTATAAAGATTTTTGCGATCCTATAGTGATTTGTTTAAAGGAATATGATAGTTTGAAAAATACAGAGCTTTATAATGCCCTTTATGTATATTTGAAGAATGATAAAAATATTGAAAAAATGGCAAATGAGCTTTTTATTCATAGAAATACAGCTAGATATAGAATTCAAAAAATAATAAATCTGACTAATATTGATTTTTCAGACATGGATAGAATGGTTAATATATATTTGTCATATAAACTATATGGTTATATGAGTACAATTAATTAAGGGTATCACTTTACGCTTATTCTTTATTGAAAAAGATAATATGAAAGTTTAATATAAATATAAAAGGCCAGCCTTAATGAAAAGACTGACCTTTTGTTGTGTACTATCTCTAAAGCATATCCCCTAGCTAATGCTCATAGCTAGTAGCAATTTTTCTGCTTTTTCGTTTTTGTTTTCTAAGTTTCTTTTTCTCTTGTATTTTTTGTCTATTTCGTCTAGCACTGAGTGTATTCTTTTTCTTTTTTCGACCTTTTCTTATTTTAAATAAAGAGAATATAATCTTGCTGTTACTTTCTTGAATTTCATTGTAAAAGTTTAAGCTGTCAGCTATAAATGCAAAAATTCCTTTTTCTTTTTTCGCATATAGAGGCTGCAGGGCAAAGGTATTATAGCTTATTTTCTTTGTGAATCTAGAGAGAATAATAGCACCTATACAAAAGGTAATAAATGTTCCCATTACAAAACCATAGCCATAATACTGTATCCCTTTATTTCTGAAGAATAGAGTAAATATAGTATTGAAGATAAAGAACAAAAATGAAACTAAAAAAGCTCTTTTTCGTACTTCAAAATAGAGAAGCACCAAAATTATCAAAAGAATAAAAATATTAAAAAGAGTTCCAAAAGAAGTTACTCTAAAAATGTTTCTTAGTATAGTATTAAAATTCAGAAATTTAAAAATAGGTTTCGCAAGTAATATTATAGTTATAGATATTAGAGCTTGAACTTCAAAGGTATATATAAGATGATTGTACAATACACCTACCATTTTATGTTCTGCTAGTTTAATTTCTTTTAAAGTTCCTCTCTTATTGGCAAGACCGAAGTAATTCTTATAGTAACTATAAAAGTCTGTTTCAACTATAACTAAGAATAAAACCATAGTTGGTATAATTGTAAGGTAAGCTAAAAAAACTGCATTATCATACAATGGTGAAAAATGATAAGTATCTAAAATAACCATTCCAACTTCACTAAACCACATAAGAATATTGTCTGACCAAAGGCCAAGAGTATAAAATAAACCTATAAAGAATAGACTACTATATTTGCTTAAATATCTTAAAAAATCATATTGATAATTATTTCCAAAGTAAAAAGTAGATAAAAAATTGTAGATAAGCATAATAAAGGTAAAACTAATACCTACTAAATATGAAAATAATAAATTTGAAGCTGGGATAAATTCAGTGAAATTAATAGGATTATATAGCAAATAAAAAGCCAGTATAAAAGTGATGGAGCCACCTATAATGTATGCTTTAGCTATTAGTTCATAATTCTTAACAGCACTTAAATAAACCATCAAAATCCAAATCATTGATATAATCAAAAACACGTATATTGCCATTATTTTATAGTATAGTGGTAGAGGTTTATTCCAGTAAAAAAATATTGATACAAAAAAGGAAAGAAAAAATACTATTTTGTTTAAACCAATAAACGAAGGCCGTATATATTTATAATCTTTAGTATAAAGCTTATCTGATATATATCTAGTTATAAGAAATTGCCAAGGTGCAGTTAAAATTTGAGAAAAAACAAAGCTATACACAATGGTTCCTGAGAATAGATCTTTGTTAGTGGCACCTACATTATTAAATTCCATAATAAAAAGTAGAAGATTTACAGTGATTACACTAGAAATCCATGGGCCTGCTGATACTAAAGCTGAGTACAAATAGGCTTTACTTCTATTTGTAAAAGTATCATCTTTAAACATTCTTTTTAATTCAAATCCTATTCCAGCCATTTAAGCACTCAACTCCTTATTTTAAGTAGATACTCTATGTTTACGAACTTTTCTGTAGGAAGACGATTTATTATTGCTTTGTTTTCGACTACGACTTCCATTTTTAGTCCAACAATAATTTGTGTGTAGGATATCATAAAAATTATTAAAACTGTCTACTACATTTTTCTTGTTGTAGGCTCTTTGAACTCGCCTTACACCATTTTCTGCCATTTCATTTCTCAGTTTTGGATTTTCTAGTAATTTAATAAGAGCTGAGGCTGTATCATTTGGCGAGGCCAGTTTTGTTATTAGACCGCAAGCCCCTTCAAATTTATTTTTCTCTAGCATTTCCATGCAACTACCAACATTCGTTGCAACGGTAGGTATTCCAGCAGCCATACCCTCTAGTATTACCAAGGGTTGTCCTTCTGATATTGAAGTAAGAGTAAGGACGTCTATTTTCCTTAAATACTCACTAACATCTACTCTACCTGTAAAAATAATATCCTCTTTGAGTTTGAATAAATTTACTAATTTAACACATTGGTCATAATAATCAGGGTCTTCATCTGTAGGACCAATTAAGTGAAGTTTCACATCTTTTAGTTCTTCTTTAACAATTTTAAAAGACTTTATTAAGGTCATAACATCTTTAATGGGAACTATTCTTAGAACAGCACCGATATTTAATCCTTCATGAGCTTCTTTAGGTTTTCTAAATTTTAAAAAATCTACGCCATTAGGAACAATTCTTGTTTTATCAGGAGAAGCCCCCAAATCTATCTGCATATCTCTATTTCTGTAGTATAAAGAAGTTATAAGCTCGGCTTCATTATATGCTGCAATGGATATAGCATAGAAGAAGTCAATCCAGAATTTCTTGTAAATACCTGTAACCCATTTAGCCTTTAAAAGTTCTTCTTCTCTTTCTCTACAGTAAATTCCATGTTCAGATAACAAAAATGGTTTTCCTGTCCTAGAAGCAAAGGAAGTAGCCACAATACCGGCATAGCCAGTAGACACAGAATGGTATATATCAGCTTCTAGAGGTTCTTGTTGCAATAGATAAATAAAAGGTACAAGCATACTTCTCAAGGTCCAAAAGTAGTTATTAAAGCTCTCATCTTCGAAATCCTCATTATAGTATTCAATTGCTAAATTCCAAAAATCGTAACTTTGAAGGAAATCAATAGCACTACCAATTTTTCGGCCTTTAGTAAATAGAGAAATAACTCGTTTCCAATTGATATCATCATTCATTTGAAGTAAATTAATAATATCCTCTTTTTCTTGTTTGGAAAGTCTAGGATTTTTTTTAAATACTCTATGTTTTATGTCCGTATAATCATTTAAAAATATAGTTTTTATTTCAATAACATTTCTAGGTATCTCATAGCGGTATTTTATTTCTTCTGCTTTTGAGGGCATTATAGAAAAAATTTTAAATTTTATATGAGGTGATGAGGAAATATATTGGTGGACCCAACTAGATACTCCACCTGTTACGTAAGGGTAGGACCCTTCAGTAAAAAGACATACAATCATGTTTCCACCCCTTTTTTCAGCCAGAATGAAACTAAGCTTTCTATTTTCTTGCTAGAATTTATTTCTTCTTCGGTTAGAGATTTAATTAAGTGAGTAAACTTAGTAAGTGGATCTTTTTCATAAGAAATATGCAATCTATTTAGTAGGCCCTCAGGGCTATTTGGATGCTTTTCTAATAAATAGGTATTGGTTTTATCAGCCATTTCAAAGTCATTACTTCTGATATAAGCCCTAACTAAGTCATTTAGAAAATCGAGATTATCCTCTTTTATTTTCAATAACATTTGTAGGGTTTCAATATATTCTCTATTAAAAATATAGAGTACTTCGCCGCCTATCAAGTCTGAAGTAATATATTTTTTATAGGTATTTGATAAAGTTTCTAAGATTAAATTATTTTTTTCCAGGTTGTATTCTTCTCTTAAATAATTAATTCTATTTGTAAATTCATTTTCCTTATCATTTAAAAGTGTAGCTGAGTAATGTTGAACCTCGGTATCTTTATCAGAGAGTCCTTTTTGGAGTAATTTTACTTTTCCGTTGTATTCAAAAATTTCAGAATCAATAATTAATTGCTTTTTTTCATAGGAACCTAAAACATCAAGCATGTCTAAGAAACTCATAGTTCGAATTTCTTTGTCATAATTTATTTTTTCTTTAAAATCAAGTGTATTATTGAATTCTATTAGAGCTTCATAATCAGAAAGAACAATACTATCTTTCATAAAATAGGATAAACTGAAAAATAAACCAAAGACGATGATTCCTCCGAGTCCTGGCATAAACAAGATCAAATATACAGGAACCCCTTTAAAAATATCCATAGTATTTTTAATAAGTATAATAGCAAGTATTGCTACTATAGTATGAACTATTAAAACACCCTTTAAGTGCACTGGATAAAGAAAGAGAAAAATGAAAGCTAATATATCTATTAATAATAATAAAAAACAGGCTGCATAAGAAATATACTTCATATAATTATCTCTCCTCTCTTTCTGATTTACTATATACACTTAATTATTTGTGATTTATGTTTCTTGTTTTATGATTTGCCATTTATGATTTATGTTCTAAATTTTTGTAATATTGTCTCCAAAGTTTTTGGAAATTCTATTTTCCACAATAAAAAGATTTTCTTTTGGTGTTGCTGGTACTAAGATCGATAGTATTTTGCTCGTAACGTCATAGCTAACAATATCTACAGAACGAATAGATTGCGTAGCTCTCTCGCTGATTGCATGTGTATTTAAATTTTTCACCTTATATTTTATAAGTCCAAATTCCATTCCAAATTCTTCGGCGCGGCGGCTCTCTACCTTGATTCTAGTCATAAAGAATTCAGGTTTCATTAAATTTGTCTCTGGAAGGTATTTAGACTCTTTGATTTCATCAATGTATATTGCTTGATTTATGGATTTGTTTACCCAGTCCATGATAAGCTTAAATAGTTGAAAAGCATAATCTGATAGCCTATCAAAGTCCATATCTTCTATATTGACAATGGCGATTACTTTGTCATTTCTAATAAGAGGAGAAGACATAAGAGGGAAGTTATCTTCATCTGTATCTTGCCACCTTACAATTTGTTCATTGAAAACAACATTACTAAAGCCTTTTGAGTCACTTATAGTAAGAGCTTTTCTGTTTTCGACTTTCTGGCCATAGCTTATTTTAAGACGGAGATAGTTACTGTTTTCATTGTAATAGTAGATAGAAATTGATGTTGCTTTAAGGTACTTTGATAAAATACCTATAGTCTCAGTATAAAGTTCTTCTGTCTGGAAAGTTTCTAGTTTTGAAGCAATATCGTATAAGCTTATAATACTTTCTTCAGAGCTTATGATTTGCTTTTTAAGTTCCTTTTGAATTTTTTCATTGACTAAATAATCTTTATCTAATTGTTCATAACTTTCTTTTAATAATTGAATTTCGTCCGACTGTTTTTTTAGATTATCTTTATAATTATCTTTAAAAGTACCTAAAATAAGAGCAGACCACAAAAATAGTAATGGGTATTTATAATTTGCGAAATATTCTACAACGTGGAAGAAATTTTGGTTTAGTTGTGCAAAAACATAGACAAAAAAACCTACGGATATACAGGCGCTAATCATTCCTAATTTTTTACCATACCGAAGACCCATAATAATGCTCAAAATAAACAAAGGATGTGGATTTAGATTCAAATAAATATCTTGATTAGGTTGCAATATAAAGAAAATATAATAAATAATCACATTAAATAGAATAGTCTCAAATATGCTAGATGCAATTTTTTTTAGCTCCATATTAGTTCACCCCTATTGTGCAAAGCTACCATTATAGCTAATTAGAGAAGCATTTTGTACACCATTTATATCTGAAATTTCTTCAACAAAAGAAGTGTCTGCTCCGATTAGCTTAACCTCAACAGTTAATTCTACTATTCCTGTAGATACAGTTTTAGATTTTATTGTATAATTTAAGGCACTTAATTTTCTAAGGACATCTTTCTTTGCATCTTCATTGTATTGAATTATAAGCATATATATATTATTTGAATTTTTAAATTTCAAAAGCACTAAAGCGATGACGCCTACAAGCACTGAGCCAATTATAGAAATTGAGTAAAGCCTAGCGCCAGTAGTTAGGCCGATAGCAATTGCCCAAAACATAAAAATAATATCAAGAGGTTCCTTTACTGCTGTTCTAAACCTTACAATACTAAGGGCACCTACCATACCTAGTGACAACACCAAGTTTGAGCTAATAGTCATGATAATAATTGAAGTAATTACGGCCATAAGTACTAAAGATACGTTGAAATTATGATTATAAATAATTCCACTAAAACTTTTTTTATAAACGAAAAACATATACAAGCTTACTAAAAAAGTTATTAGTATTACAGTAAATATATCGCCTATTTGAAAAGTACCTGTAAAAGAAGTTTCTAGTACACTTTTCTTTATAATATCTTGAAAATTTAATAAATCATTCATTATAAATCACTCCCTTGATTGAATAATTCTTGTCTACATAATAGATATTTAGATACGGATAACCTAGTTAATGAATAGGCTTCTAACATTTTTTTTATATGGCCAGGCAAGAAATTATTGTACTTTATTTCCATAATTAAGGAATAATCTTCTGGCAATCTCTTTGAATATAGCTTGTCTGTAAATATATTTTGGCAAGGTCTTGCAGCAGATAAATTTTTATCAAAAGTTATTCTAATATCATTGTATGGAAGAATATAAGCTTCCCTATGATAGTCGACAATGACCTTTGGTTTTAAAAGTTTATTTCGTATTTCGGAGTAATATTTTTCTTTAACATTATCATTTGAAAAGGCTAGAGAACTTATATCTGAACTAATAATTTTCTCGTACTCTTCTTTTGAAATCTTGGAAGCTAATTTGTTTGTATAATCTCCGTATTTCTCTTTGATTTCTAATTTTATAGTTTTGTGAGAATAGTTATAAATTCTTATCCTATATTTTTTTCGTACCTGTATACCAGAGGATTTTTCCATCAAAGCCGAATTATCAATGTCATCGAAATATAGACTTCTGATATGATAGCCTTCTCCATCTAAGGTGTGCTCGTCCAATTTCATTAGCTTCTGGAGGTTGTTTCGTATTTGAAGATAAGTACCATAGTCTAATAAGTATTTGTGTTCATGTCTTAATTTTTTGCTAGTGTTAATCAAAGATAGGTACCTCCTTTGAATAATTATAAGTAAATAGTGACAGTGGATATCCGTTAGCTAATGTAAAATATTTTTGTTCCAAAGTGAGGGTGTATATCATCAGTGATAATGTATATATCAAAAGCATCCATTTTATTTCCATTGGAATCCAGAATAAATAATCTCCAATAATAAGTACCAGAGGGTAGCATATCAATAATTATTTCATTTTCAGTTATATTAGTTTCTGAATATAAAATTGTATCGAAAGTAGGAGTATCACTAATGTCCACTGAGTAAGTAAAGGTATCTCCCTGAAAATCATAGGAATCTGTCCATTGAAATTGAATATAGTTAGTTATTATTACTGGATCACCCATGAAAACAGGCATTGGTTTTTCTAAGCTTTCATAATAATTATCTTTGTTATTGTCTAGGGTTTCTATTAAGGCATCAAACTCTAAATTAACTTCATCTATATTTACAGCACCATTTCCATTGTCTGGCTCTCTGCTTAAGAATTCTAAAGCTATTGGTTTATATAAATCTGCTAAATCTACCAACTTATCTTTTGTAATGATTTGAGAAATTTCCTCGATTTTATCTGTCAAAGCTTGAACATTATCTTCATTTCTAAGAAATCTATTGGTGAGTACATTTCCCCAATGATTTGATACTCCTTCTTGCCAAATAGCTCTAGTACTTCTATAGCCACCTAAACCTTTATCATAATCCCAAGGCAGAAAAAACCAAGTGTCAGAATCAGAAGGGCTGTATATAAAATAGTTTCTACTTGATGTATCTAAATTATCAAATAGTATATTTGTAGCTAGCCAAGTCAGATAATTATCTCTATTGAAATATTTATCAAACACATCGTTAATATGGATAAAATCATTGTTTACAGCATCGAGCATTTCAAGTAATTTTTCGTGGTCTTCATTGCCTTTGATTTCTAGTATTTTCTCGAAATCTTCTTCATTATAATCAGGGTCATCTTTTAGTTTTAAAGTATCTTCATATCTATAGAATTCGAAATTTTCTACTTTGTATAGAGAACCTTTTTTATCAAGATCGTGATTTTCAAGAAAGTCAGTATCTACATTTTCAATTTGCGTAAACAAACCGAAATCTTCAAAGTCATTAGCATAATTTCCTTCACTTAGATCCTTGATATAAACATTAATAAAGCTTGTTCGCAGGCTTGTTATATTTGGAACTGATTTTATTAAATCAAAGCTTAGTTTATTACGAATTCTTAGATCATCAAAAGGGTGTTTGTTTAGATTTACAGTTTCAAAACCATCCCAAAGACTATTTTCATCCAAGTTAACCTTATAAGACTTTAAATCGGCGAGTCTAGAAGATTGCCCTCTTAATTCCATAGTTCCATTACTCGTTGTAAGTCCATACCCATAATCACCAGTTGTAATTACTCCATCATGGCCTTCCTTAAATAAAACCTTTACTTCAGGTTCATTTGCATTAGAATCTGGGTCATAAGTGTTTAGCTCAGAAAAAGTATATGCATATTTATCCTTGCTTTTATCAACTGGAAGTACTGTAATATAAACTTCTTTTACGATAGAACCGTCATCATTGGTGTAAACTTCCTTATTATCCTCAATAATATTTTCTTGTGAATTGGTATTAGAACTAAAAGAATTAGTAGAACAAGAAGTAAAGAATAAACTTATTATTATTAAAATTAGGCTGAATTTCATTTTCATAGGCATTGCTCCTTATAGATAAATTATTATTTGGGAAAACTATTAATTAGAAAAATCCCATTTAGAATATCTATTTTCCATTTCTGTTTGTAGATGAGTAAAGTCTAGTTCTTCAGAGAGTTTTTGGCTTTCCATCTCGTCATCAAAGGATATAGTAAACACTTTAGTGTTATTTTTTTTACTTACTTTTATGAATTCTTCTAACCTATCTATTTTGGAACTATCGCCATCTATATAAGGAGAAGAGAAATTTTCCCACAAAATACCGTCTATAAAAGCATAACTTAGGTCCTTATAGACATTGAAACCTCTATTTTGTACTATTGTTATGGAAGGATATTTTTCCTCTACTTTAGTGATAAATTCACTGTAGCCTTGTTTTAATTTAGAATAAAGTTCTAAATCATCTTTATAATAATCAATCCAATCAACGGTATCAAAAAATACTCCATCCATTTCTTTGGACATAATTCTTTCATCTAATACTTCTAGTAGAGCTGATTGATAACTCTCTTCATAAATGGCACCAATAAAGTTCTCGCTAGATTTACTCTGAACTTTTTCTCCATCAACAGTTAAATAATCTGAAGATGATAGCTTGTCTATGAGAATACTATCCCAAGACCCGATTGACATTAAGGAAAGATAGCCTATAACTTTAGTGTTATTTTCTTTAAGATAAGATACATCTGAGTTTTCGAAAAATGAGCCTTCTACAATAACTAAATCTTTATTGCACATATCTTGTAAAATCTCTTCGTTTATTTTTCGATAGTATATTCTATAGGAATTAACAGAGTTTAAAGGATTTTTATGTTGTATAAATTCGACAAATAATACGTATATGGATAGACAAATAATTAAAAATAAAACAAAAGATACAAACAATTTCTTTTTCATCTATGCACCTTCTAAGAGTTAGTATTTTTTTTAATAAAATTAAATTAATTTTATAATTATTATAGCATAAATCTCACATAAAATGACAGCAAACACAAAAAAAGATAGTATTCTCAAAGGACGACTATCTTTCTAATGGTATAAAATTTTATGTTTTAACCTATCTTTATGTAAAAGTAACATATACTATATATAACAATTATATTTTAGAATTATTATAACCAGTATTTCGTAGTTTGGATTAGTATTTCCCAAAATATAGATCAATTAGATTAGTTTTATTATTACTACCGGTATAAGAATTATCTGTATTCTCTGTAACGGATACTTCAGATAGATTAATCTCTTTTGAAGTATCTATATCATCTAACATATCTAAAACATCAGGGGTTAGGATATCTGAATTTTCTTCATCATTCGGATGTATTTTTTTTTAGTTTAAATGCTAAAACCTGTTCTTTTAACTTTTCAGCTTGTACTGATAATGCTTCACTTGTGGCAGTAGCTTCTTCTGAGGTTGATGAATTAGTTTGTACAACTTTTGTTATTTGATTAAGACCTTAACTTATTTGTGATACAGTGGTAGCTTGTTCATTTGAAGCTGAAGAAATACCATTGAGAAGATTTGCTTTTGTGTGAGCAATAAATTTTTTTTGGATAGTTGATAGATTTTTTATAGGGGACTATAATATACTAATAGCTGCACTTGATTAAGGGCAGCAAAGCAAGACAGGCTTTAGTATTTAATTAGTTTTTTGCTTGATTAAACATATATAGTAATGTATAATTATACCATCAATTACTAGAGGTGGTTAATATGTCAATCGAATTTGAAGGCATTGAATATACTTTTTTTAAGGAATTTTCAAAATCATCACACATACATAGTTCTTTTACATCAGACAATATCTTAGAATTTGCACATCCAGTTGATGAAAATATCATAAAAATTTCCCTGAATTACACCAAATACTGTGTGAATCTTGTAATTTTCTTGGCATCATGGTTCCGTACACGGTAATTACTAATGAATTTGCAGGAATAAATGCTATGGCGACAGGCACAGATGAGTTTTCATTTATTGCTGTAAGCAATTATTTACCAAAACTATTGACTATTGATGAGCAAAAATTTGTTATAGCTCATGAATGTGGACACATAGCTTTGGGACATACTGTATATCATACTGCTTTAAGAATGATAGGGAATATGAGCACAATTATTCCTTTAATTGGTCCTACAATAGCAAATACTATATCATTTCCACTTAATACTTGGAGTAGATGCTCTGAAATAACAGCAGATAGAGCTGGATTATTGTGTTGTAAAGATTTAAAAACTGCACAAATGGCGTTATTAAAAATTGTAGGTGGATTTACTGATATTGAAAATTTAGATATAGATGAATATATTAAACAAAGTACAGATACTCTAACTGCACAAGGAATAGGTAAGTATTCTGAATTATTTAGACAACATCCCCTAATGCATAAAAGAGTGAAAGCTCTTGATTTATTTGCAAACTCAGAAATGTATCACAGACTTTCAGGTCAAATACCTAAAAAAGAAAAAAAATTATTATCTGATCAACAATTGAATAAAGCTGTAAATGAATTAATTAAAATTCTATAGGGGGGATAAAATGAATTCTAATGTGTCAGAAATACTAAAGCGTTGTGAAATTATATCGGAAAATTTAGATTCTCAAAAACTAATTAAGGTTACAAAGTCTACGAAGGAAATACTTAATGTAAAGGATAAACTAAGAGTTACATTCATTAGCCAACCTTTTAATGGGTTATTAAAATTATTGTTAAACCTGTTAGAATCACCATCCATGTTTCCTGAGTCTATTAATCGAGTTAATAAAAGTTATTTCATTAAAGTATCTTTTGCAGAGGAAATTACCTTTAAAAAAGTAAATGAAGATGGTGAAAGTGAAAAAATTACAAAAGATGATTTTGAAAAAAACTTACTTGATGAAATGGAAATTAATGAAGATAAAGTTTTTAGAGGAGAAATATTAATAAATGCCCCATTTCTTAACCATTTAGACTTGAATTTCATTTGCTCAAAAAATGAATTTAAAGATGTTGATTGGTATTATAGATTTGCTAGTACAGATATAGCATTTTTGCTTTTGAGTTCAATACGATTGTTATCAATTAGTGAGAAGCAATTTTTAAAAGGAGATCTTGCTAAAATTTTGAGTTTTAGGCGTTTGGGAATTATCGTGAACAATATGGATTTATTGGAGCAAGAAAATAGAGTTGAAGTTTTAGAATATATACAACGTTACTTTTCAAAGTATGAAGAAAAGATACCTACATATTATTATTCTTCTAATGAAGTTACTTTAGCTCAAATCAATAATGAAACAATAAATGACGAAAACATGAGATTGATTGATTTTATAAAAAATGAATTGTCTTTAAAGACAGAAACCTTAAGAAAAATATCTGAAAAGCAGGTATGCACAGTTTATATTAAGGAATTAGAAAGCGTTGTTAATAATTTTAAGGAAAAGTTAAATTTGGACAAGCAAAAGATAGATAAAGCTATATCACAAATTAAAGGTAAATCAGAGCAGTTGGATTTCAAAAAAGAATCCACAAAGAGAAGAATAAATATGTACATTAATGGGGTTGTGAAAATTGAATTTCTAGATAAAATAGATAAGTTTAATGGAAAAATTAAAGAGGATTTAGAACAAACCATTATGGAAAGTGAAGATATGGATGAAATGAAAACTAAAATACCATTATTTATTGAAGAGGTTTGGGGAACTTTTTATGATAAGCAAAAATTGTGGTTGGAGAAAACTATTCTTAGTGAACTTAATGACGTTTACAAAAATATCCAAACTGATGTAATAGAAATTGCTTCTGACTTAGAAGAGGATGTAGAGGAGTTAATTTTTAGTTGTCTTCAAGATAAATTTCATTTAGATTCTATAACAAATACAAAAATAAAGGCTGACAATAAACAAGCGGTATTATCAAAGTATCTATCTATTGGTGGAGTAGCTTTGCTTTTTGTGAATTTTCCAATGGGGGTATTGTCTATAGGCACAGGACAAATATTGAGGGTTTTTTATAAAGATAGTATAGAGAGTGATAAAAGAAAAAAACTATGTGCACTAGTTCTTGAAAATTGCGATAAATTTAAAACGGAAATTGATATGAAAGTAGAAGGAGAATTTAGCAAAATAACTGAAAATCTACAAGATGAAGCAGACAAGATATATGATAGATTAGTTGCACTTTTAATAGATACATTAGAAGAGCAAAAATTAGTAATCAAAAAATCAGAAGATAAGGCTGATTATTTAAGGTCAATAGAAAATAAAGATATACCAGAATTATTGAATTTGGTAGATTTATTTTAAT
Source organism: Clostridium sp. DL1XJH146 (assembly GCF_054819755.1). Classification (NCBI taxonomy): domain Bacteria; kingdom Bacillati; phylum Bacillota; class Clostridia; order Eubacteriales; family Clostridiaceae; genus Clostridium; species Clostridium sp. DL1XJH146. The sequence goes on along the minus strand of NZ_JBTVVN010000005.1, from coordinate 44,641 downwards.
TTATTAAAAATACACTTTAGTATTTTGTGATAAAAGTGTATTTTTCGAGGAAATATATAAATTTTTCGTATGCAATCTATTAAGTAAAGGGGAAGAGAAGTATGAGGTATGAACAGTCCAAAGAAAAAATTAGTACAATTTATGAAGCGGTAAAAAATTATTCAATATTAATTGGAGAGGAAGATGATAGTAATAAAATACCTGGTTTAGAAGAAGTTCCGGGATTGGGGATGACGGTAGAAAGTGAAGGGTTAATGGTAAAAGCAGAGGATATTAGAAAAGGTATCTTCAAAGTTATTGCCATGGGAGAGTTTAAACGAGGAAAAAGTACATTGATTAATGCAATAATAGGTAAGGAAACTGTACCAGTTAAAACAACTGCATGTACAGCAATTATTACTGTCCTTGTGTATGGTAGTAATATAGATAGAGCTTTTGTATATAAGGAAAGTAGTCCAGAACCAATTGAGATGTCATTAGAAGACTTTTTTGAAGAATATAAACTAACTTATAAAGATCAGGATATTATTGAAGAACAAGGACGGCTTGATAGATTTGCTGATGTTGAATATGCTGTAATAGAGTGTGAACACCCAATTATTGAAAATGGTGTTAGAATTATAGACTCACCTGGGCTAGGTGAAGCAGATAGTAGAAATAAAACAACAATGAATTTTATACCAAATGCGGATGCAATTATATTTTTATTAGATGCAGTTCACCTTTTTTCAAAAAATGATAAAGAGTATATCAGAGAGAATTTTTCAGATAGGCAATTAAAAAATGTGTTTTTTGTTATTAACAGAATCAACCAAATCAATGAACCTTTAGAAAGTATAAAGCCTGATGTAGAAAGACCGTTAAGATCTGTCTTTAAAGATGAAGATGGCAATTTAGATAAAGAACTTTTCAGTAAGAGAGTATTTTATGTTAATGCATATGGTGCTTTTAAAGCCAAGGAAAGTGGACATGATGATGATTTAGAAGATACAGGCTTTGTTGAATTTGAGAAGAATTTAGAAGAGTTTTTAACTTCTGATGATAGAATGGTTGCAACTTTCCAGTCTACATTAACTTCAATGGCAAATAAATACAAGAAAGCTGAAGCTCAAATTGAAGATAAAAAACAAGCATTAAGTACACCGTTAGAAAAATTAAAAAAAAATCATGTTCAATCAGAAAAAGTATTAAATGATTTAGAAACAAAAATCGAAGATATAAGGAAAATATATAGAAGTACTTGTTCCATGGTGCAGTCTAAGATTTATTATAGCTTAATTGATTTTGTATCAACTCAAATGCCTAATATGTGGGAAGCAGACGTAGAAAAGCTAAACGTAAAATTTGGAATGCAGGAAATGGGAAAATTAGCTACAAGTGTTTTAACTTTCAATAAAGATAAACGGGAAGAAAAACAAAATAGAATAATGCAACCTGTAGCTAAAGAAATAAAGGATTATATTATTGAAAAGATGGATGAATGGGGAAAAACAACTGACTTACTCATTCAACCAGAAATAGATAACCTTTATAGAGAATTATCAATTCAAGGTGAAGAATTTAGCTTGGAATTGACAAAGGCATCAAAAATATTTTCGGGAAATTTAGATGAACAGTATACAAATGATTCAAAAGCTAGTTCTGTTCAATTAGGTTTGAGTATACTTTTCTTTGATCCTAGTATTTTTGTGGAAAATGCAGCTGGAGGAAATTTCTCATGGGGAGAATGGATTAAAAAATTTGTAGTGCAAGTTGTAATTCAAACTTTGATATTCACCATATTTACTGGAGGATTAGCATGGATAGTTTTTATAATAGTAGAAGCTTTCCAAATTAATTCAGGTTCTACTAAAATGAAGGATAAATTATTAAAAGAGATTTCAGTAAAGCTATTCTCTAAATTAAAAGAAGAAATCCAACATAATCAAAACCTTATTTATAGTGGTATTGGAGATAAATTCGAAGAACAATTAGACAAAGTGTGTGAAAGTTCATATAAACTTATCGATGATGAAAGAAAAAGACAAAATGAAATTATTAAAAAGAAAAGCAAAAAAGAAATGGATTATGTTAAAGAAGTTAATAGAATGGATTCAATTCTTCAGATGATGTCATCGCTCTTAGGGAATGTTTATTATGAAATGTATAATAAAAAAATGACAAAAGAAGATATTAATAAAATTGGAGTTAATACAAATAAGGGTAACAAACAGATTGACTAATTAAACGGAGGATTGTTATGACATATAAAAAAGAATTTGAGCTACAATGGAAGAATTTTAATTCTGTTGTAGAATCTGAAATAATTAAACAAATTAAAGAAAATGGGAAAGTAACTATCAGTCAGTTGAATAGGGTGATTGATATTCAAAAAAATAAATGGTTAAGTTCTAATGAATATCAAGGAATCTGGTTATTAAAGCTTAAAGCTCAAAATGCTGAAATAGGTAGAAAGTTTGAAAAAGTAATAGATGAAATGGAATTTTCAGAGGTAGAAAGTACAAAGAGCTCCTCCTTTATGCCATATGTAGCCATTTCTATTGCAAGTGGTTTTTTATTCTTTTTTCTAGGGAAAATTATAAGTCTTGCTACTTGGCAATTATATGGCGCAGCGATAATTGCACCTATTATATTTGGAACTACATTCTATGGTTTTTGGAAGTCTCAAAATGTAAATAATAGATTAAAGGATCGTGAGATTTACCTAAAAGAATTAGATATGTGGAAGGAACAATTATTAGTTTTATGTTATTCTCTAGATAAAAATAATTAGATTAAAGGGATTGAGATAATGAATTTTATTTCAGAATATAGAAATCTTAATTTTGCTACTGAAAATATAATTAGTCAGACGGTTAATATGCATATTAAAGACTTAAAAAAAGATAAGGTAAGGGTGGCTTTCTGTGGTTCCTTTAAGTCAGGTAAATCCTCCCTTATTAATGCTTTATTAAAAGTTAGTATATTACCTACTCGTACTACAACAGCAACGGCTGTAATAACTAGGATATTTTATTCTAAAGAGCCATTAGCATATGTATTAGAAAGAAAGAGCAATGGGGAGCTTAGGAAAAAAGAAATTTTTTTGGATGATATAGCAACATATATCGTTATAAAAGAAAAGACACTTAGTGGTGTTATACTGCCCAAGGTAAAAGAAGTGTGTATAGGTATTCCAAGTGATATTTTGCGCTCTGGCATAGAGATTATTGATACCCCTGGTTTAGAAGATGATGATGAACTTACAAAAGTTACAATGGATGAGATAAATAGTACTGATTTAGCTGTAATAGTATTTAATGCATCACGATTTATTTCTAAAGAAGAGAAAAATATAACTAAAGATATAAATGATCTCCTTGGAGGGAATGTTCTATTTGCAATAAATAGGATTGATCAAGTGCACGAGATAGAATCGCTTAAAGCAGCAGCTGATTATTATTTAGGCAATTTTGGTAATGACTTAGTTGGGAAGAAATCTGTAGTATTTACCAGCGCTAAAGAATATCAACTGAAAATAGAAGATTTAGAGGTATTATTGAAAAAAGTACTAAATGAAGAAAATAAAACCAAAATAGCATATCATTCTCGACTTAATATTTTAAATGAATTATTGGAAATATCTATGAATGATACATTAAATAAATGGGAAGAATGTAGAGCTGAATGTGAAGAATTTGAAAAAAGACGTAAGGGTCAGTTAAATTCTTTGACTAAGAGTATGAGTATAAAAATTATGCAGCTCTGCAATAGGATTAATAATGTTAGATATAACATTAATGCCTATTTAGATCCATTTAAAAACACATGCATTACAATAGCAAAAAATGAAGGATTACTCCAAAATAATAATTTTAATACATATGCTTTATCACATTGTATAGAAAAAACTAATCAAATATTTACAGCTCAATTTCAAAATAAATTAGAGGGTTTATGTAGAGAATTTAATATTAATCTTAATGTAAGATTTTCAAGTAAATCAATTGTAACACCAGGAAAGATAGATGATTATCTTCAAAAGACATCAAAATTTAGCAATAGTATTATAGGACAGGCAGCAGTGAATATTTTTGGTCAATCTACATTTAATGAACTAGAGAGATTAATAAAGGGTGACAATAAGGAAAAATATTTACTGTCCTATTTAAAAGCAGTAGAAGATGAAATGGATATTTTAAAATTACAAATAAATAAAGCAATGGAAAATTTAGAATTAGAAGCTATGAAAAAGTCACAAAGCTATAACCCTATAGTAAATGTTCCTATAGAAATTAAAGCTACTTACTCTTTAATGAAGGAGTATGATTTAGCAGTAAAATGCTATAGAGAAAGTATATCAAAGGTAAATAGTTTATTATAATGAGTGTTTTGGAGGTGTGGGTGTGGATGTTAAAGTTCAAAAAATGATTATGAAGGCTTATAATGAAATCGAGGATAAAGAGAAAAAGAATTCTATAACTCAAGGATTAAGCGGTGCATTGGGATTTCCTTTTACTTTAGGTGCTGACGTAGGAGTAATAGCAGCTTTATATGCACCGATGTTTAGTAACATAAGAAGAACATTTGGTCGAACATCTAATCAGAATGATAAAATAGTACCTTTAATTAGTAATATTACATCAGAAATTTTATTTGACTTGGTTGCGGATAAAGTTTTAGGTAATATAGCTATAATTGGTATATACTTTAATGCCATTTGTGCAAGAGCAATGACTTGGAGGCTCGGAATATTATTTACCATGCTAGCAGCAAGAGGCGAAGATATTAATGAAAAACATATTAAAGATGCTGTAAAGCTCATCCGTCTTACTTTCCCACAAAAAAAGGCTTTTAGATTTACTAAACCTGATTATTATACTTTCAAAAAATTAATTAGTGAATTTCATGATATTTCTGAAACTGAGTTTTCAAAAAAAATTAGTAGTGATATTAGCTCAGTGTTAAATTTACCAGATATGTAGGTGTAGATGAATAAACTATTATCAAAATAGATTACTCGTAAACTTTCTCTAAAACAATATTTTTACAAAATCCGCCACGCTGAGCTTTTTTAGCTTGGCGTTTTTGCATTAGGTCTTCTTCGCTGTGCCCTAGTGTTTCACCTAGAGAGATTATTACTTCTAGGATGTCAGCTAATTCTTCAAGGTTTTTATCTTCATTGAATTCGGCTACTTCTTCGTCTAGTTTTTTAGTTAGAAGAGAAAGAACTTCATGTTTATCAGCAATGTGGAAATCGAATTCCTTGCCAGCAGCTTTTATAATTTCTGGGATTTTATCTCGTACTAATTTGTTGTATATTTTCATGTTGGGGGGGCTCCTTTTTTATAGTTCACAGTTTACAGTTCACAGTGCACAGTGCACAGTGCACAGTGCACAGTTCATAGTTTATAGTTGTTTGTAGATTGTCTGAAATTTGAAATGCTAATTAAAACATAATTTGCAATTTGCAATTAGCAATTTGCAATTAAGGATGATTTTGCTGCGCAAAATCTTTTAATCAATTAAATTATTAAAGATTTTCTGACCAAAGGGAAGAAAATCAACATCAATTGCAAATTGCAAATTGCAAATTGCACATTATCATTTAAAGATTGCAAATTGCAAATTGCAAATTGCACATTATCATTTAAAGATTGCAAATTGCACATTGCACATTGCAAATTATAAGTTAAAGATTGCACATTATAAGTTAAAGATTGCAAATTATAAGTAAAAGGTTGATAAGTATTAGTTTACTTTAGAATTTTTTGTTTGTAAATAATTTATAATTAGTTTGTGATTTTTCAAAAAAATTTTGTATTCCAATATGCATTGATGTAAAATTATCCTATACAAAATTAAATATTATGCAAAGGATAAGTAAAGGAGGATTTCTATTGAATAAGAAAAGATTTACTCTAATTGGATTAATTATAGGTATTGTAATTATTGCCATTATAAGTGTCGTTATTATACCTAGATTTGCAGGTTATAACGTAAAAGACAGCAAAGAGACATGCATTAGTAATCGAAGAAGTCTTTTCCGTACTTATTTGACGGGAAAAGTTTACGGAAATAGCGTAAATATGCAAGATATTATTGATAATAAATATTTTAATAATATTGGGGAGTGTCCAGATGAAGGAGAGTACACATTTACCGACAATGAGGAGTATGGGTATACTTTATCATGCTCAGTACATGGAGAAGTTCATGTTAATTTGGTCATTAGGGATGATGGTACTATACCGTATTCATTTGTTAAAGATAGTACATTTACTTCTACAGATGATTTGTTTGCAATAGCTATAGGAAATAGTAATAGTCATTGGAAAATTACAGAGACTGGATTGCAAAATAGCACTTCTGATGGGGAAAAGTTAATATATTTTGATAATTACTATGATGAATATTCTATTGAAACTACTGCAAATCTAAAAGATAACAAAGAAGGATATGGAATAATTTTTGAAACTTATGTTGATGATTCAAATAATGATGGAAACATTGGTAGATCAGAAGATTCAGGATATATATTTGAATTCGCCCCTGGATATAGTAGTGATGGCGCCCTAATATTTAGAGAGAGAACAGCAGATGGTGAGGGTGAATCAGTAGGTGTATTGAAAGATGCAAAAGGTAGAGCTATTGAAATCAATCCGTTGAGTTTTGATGAATTTAAAGGTCAAGGGCAGGATTTTTGGACAAATGAACATACTATCAAAATTAATGTAAATGAAATAAGCCCTTCGCAAAAGCAAGTTGATGTTTATGTTGACAATGTATTAGTAACAGGAGATTATGATATAAAAATAGACGCACTTATTGGTGAGCAAGAAAATAAAGCAGGCTTCAGAACCTGGGGAACTATAGAAGCAACTATTGAAGATTTGAATATTAAGCCTTTGTCCAATTAGGATATAGGGCTTTTACTGTATTTATAGTGTGCAGTTTGAAGAGTGAAGTTTTGAGTGTGGAATGTGGAGTATGAAGAGTAAAGGGTTAGAGTAAACAGTGAAGAATAAATAGTAAAGAGTGGTATGCAAATCTAACAAAGAAGGGAGTTAATCATGAAAATATTACATACTGGTGATTGGCATTTAGGTAAGAATTTAGAAGGAAAAAGCAGGATGGATGAGCAAGAGGATTTTTTAGAGGATTTTGCAGGTATAGTGGAAAAGAATGATATAGATTTGGTGATTATAGCTGGGGATATATATGATCATAGCAATCCGCCTGCCCGTGCTGAAAAGATGTTTTATGATACTTTAAAGAAAATTTCTTCAAATGGAGAAAGGCTTACTTTAGTGATTTCAGGAAATCATGATAACCCTGATAGATTAGTTGCAGCAGGGCCATTAGCTAGAGAGCATGGAATAATAATGGTAGGAACTCCAAAAACTGTTGTCATGCCAGGGGAATATGGAAATCACAAAATTGTAGCTTCAGGTGAAGGGTTCATTGAAATAGAGATAAATGATGAGAAGGCAGTTATACTTACTGTACCGTACCCAAGTGAGAAAAGATTAAATGAAGTGCTATACGGTGAAATGGATGAAGAGGAAGAACGATTAAAATCCTATAGCGATAGAATCCATTCATTATTCAGTTCATTAAGTGAAAATTATAGAGAAGACACAATTAATCTAGCAGTATCACATCTTTTTGCCATGGGAAGTCAAGAATCGGGTTCAGAGAGAAGTATACAATTAGGGGGAACTTATATTGTAGATAGAAGCTGTTTCCCTGATAAGGCTCAATATATTGCTCTTGGGCATATTCACAAACCACAGATTGTCCCAGGAACAGATGGTAGAGCTCGTTACTCTGGTTCACCTATTCATTATAGCAAAAAAGAAATTAACTTTACTAAAAAGTGTTATGTGGTGGATGTTAAAGCAGGGGAACCTTGCAATATTGAAGAAGTGCAATTTAAGGTATACAAGCCTATAGAAGTGTGGAAGTGTGGTTGTATAGAAGAAGCTATTACAAAAAGTGAAGAAAATAAAGATAGAGAGAGCTTTGTTTATTTAGAGATTACGACAGATAGATTTATAAGAGAAGATGAAATAAAACAAATGAAGGATTTCAAGAAAGATATTTTGGAGATTACCCCTATTTTAAAAGGTGAAGAGGGAGAAGAGATAGAGGGAACTAGTTTATCAGAAAAGTCTTTTGAGGAGATTTTCACAGAATTCTATTTCAAAGAGAGAAAAGTAGAACCAGATGAAGAATTAGTTCAGTTGTTATTATCTATTGTGGGTGAGGAGGCGTAAGAAAATGAAGCCAATTAAATTAAAAATCAAGGGATTAAATAGTTTTATAGATGAACAAGTAATAGACTTTGAAAAGCTTACGGATAGAGGACTGTTCGGGATTTTTGGGGATACAGGAAGTGGTAAATCAACTATACTTGATGGAATTACTCTAGCTCTATATGGAGTAGTTGCAAGGAAGAGTTCTAATTTTATTAATACCAATTGTGACAATATGAGCGTAAGTTATAAATTTCGAATTTCCGGCAAAGAAACTAAAACTTATATTGTAGATAGGCAGTTTAGAAGAGATAAAGGGACAGGAAATCCTAGGAGTAGTAATGCTAAAATAGTTGAATTAATAGATGATGAAACAGAAGTATTAGCCGATGGTGCAAATAGCGTTACTAAAATGTGCGAAGAAATAATTGGACTTAAAATAGACGATTTTTCAAGAACGGTAGTATTACCACAAGGTAAATTCAGTGAATTTTTGAAACTAGAAGGTAAAGCTAGGAGAGAAATGCTAGAAAGACTTTTTAATCTTCAAAAATACGGAGATGAATTGTCAAGAAAACTAGCCTTTGAGATTAGAAAAAATAAAGATGAAGATAATATTTTAAGTGGTGAGTTAAAAGGCTTTGAAGACATTAGTAAAAAGAAGCTAGATGATAATAAGGAAATATTAAAATCTATTAAAGAAAAATTAGAAGAAGCCATAGAAAATCAGACTAAGATTGAAAAGAATTTTAACGATGGGCAAGAACTTTGGAATCTACAAGAAGAATTAAATAAGTATAAGAAAGAAGAAACTAACCTAAAAGAGCAAGAAGAAAATATAAATAGCATAAAGAATAAAGTTGTACTTGGTGAGAGTGCCCTTAAAGTTAAACCTTATATAGATACATATGAAGGAATACTCAAAGATATAAGCAATATTGAAAAAAACTTGATAGATTTAAATAATGAATTAGAAGAGATTAATAAAGAGAAAAATACAGTTGAAGAGAAGTTAGATAAACTAAGGATTAAAAAGGAAAATGAAATACCTTTGCTAAAGATTAAAGAAGAAAAGGTAACACAGGCTATAAAAGAAAAAGAAAATCTAGACAATATAATTAAAGAAATTGAAGTATTAGAAGAAAAACATAGTCAGTTAAAAGAAATATTGAAAGACAAGGATATTCAGGGAGAGAAAATTGACAGTAATATCAAAAATATAAATGAAGTAATAGCTAAAAATGAAATTTCTATGGATTCCTTGAAAGTTGATTCTGAGTATAAAAACAAAGTGCAACAAGGACTCCTAATTAGCAATAAGCACTCTGACCTTAAAAAGCAGATAGATAAATTAAAAGAGAAGATATTAAAGACAAAAAAAGAAACTAATTCGAATTATGAGAATTACAAGTTATATACCGTAAAGGTTGAAGAAAAAGATAATGTTTTAAAAACCTTAAATATAGAACTAGAGACAATAAATAATAATTGTCCTGGTAATGAAGATGAACTATTAGAATTAAAAGAGAAGTTTATTAATGGCAAAAATACATGGGATAAATACAATAGATTAGAAAAAGAAATCAAGGAAATAGAAAGTAAAATCCAAAAATCGAAAACAGATTTTGCCTCCAAAAAAGAAGAAGAAGAGAAGGTTAAAAACAATTTAGAAAAATTAAAAGAAAAATTAAAACGAAGTGAAGAAGAAAGCCTTGCTCAAATACTTAGAGAGAAGCTTAAGCAAGGGGATATTTGCCCCGTTTGTGGTTCAAGAGAGCACAGCATAGAAAAAATAGAAATAAATGATTTAACTGGAATTGATGAATTGAAAAATAGCATTGATAAGGAAGAAAAGCTTTTAAAATCCATAGAGCAGTATATAACAAGAGAAGAAACTAATATTGTAAATGAAGAAAGCAAAGTAAAAGATAAAAGAAGGGAAATCCAGGAGCTAGGTGAGGATTTTAAACAATTAAGTGTGTACCAGCTTGAAAATAACTTTAAGATATTTAGCGAAAAATTTAAGGCCTTTAATGAAAAGAAGAAGATTACAGAAGATAAGATTAAGAATATAAAGGATGAAAAGAATACATTAGAAAGTAAACTTAGTGGTGCAAAGGCAAGTTATCATGAAAATAAAAAGCAATGTACTGATTATATAGATAGTTATAAAGTTATTGAGGAAGAAATGAAAAAGGTAGGGATTGACCTAGATGCCATAAAAACGGATATAGGGATAGAAGATTTTGAAGAAAAAAACAAAGAGATTTTGTTAAAGGACAAAAGTAGGACTTTTTTAGAAAAAGAAATTAAAAAGCATAGAAGTGAAGTTGAAGATTTATCTAGCATAAGAGAAAAATTAATTAAAGAAGTATCTAGGTTAAAAGAAGAAATTATGAAAGAGGCAACTACTATTATTGAGAAAAACAATAATAAAAAGGAAAAAATAGCATCCATCAAAGAAAAAGTTGGTGAGGAGAAGAATTTAGAGGAACTGGGTAAAAAAATCACTAAGGATATAAGTGAAATAGAAGAGAACTTTAAAATTACTGAAAAACAAAAAAAAGACATAGATGAAAAACACAAAGAGATAAATGACAGAATTGTAAGCAGCAAAGGACAATTAGAAACATTAACTAGTAGTAAAAAATCAGCAAAGGCCAAACTTGAAGATGTTTTGAATGAAGAGAAATTTGCAGACCTAGAAGAAGCAAAGAAAAACTATTTAGATAAGCAGAGCATAGATTCATATAAAAATAGCATAGAAAACTATTCAAAGGAATTAACTAAAGTACTTGGTGCTATAGAAAATGTAAGCAATAAGATAAATGGCAGAAGTTTACTTAAAGAGCAGTGGGAACAACTTAAAAATGAAAAAGAGGAAATTAAAGTTAAGGTAAAAGAATTAGATGAAGAGAGAATTAAAAAAGAAGAAGAAATAAATATATTAAAAGAGAAACTAAAAGAGCTAGGGGAATTAAAAAAGAAAAAAGAAAAACTTGAACATAAACTAGCTTTATTAAGTGATCTAGAAAAACTATTCAAAGGTAAAAAATTTGTAGAATATGTAGCAGCAAATCAGCTGAAATATATATCTATTGAAGCATCAAAGATTTTAAAAGAAATAACATCTGGGAATTATGCTCTAGAAGTTGACGAAAATGCAAGATTTATCATAAGAGATTATAAAAATGGTGGGGTAGAAAGAGATGTATCTACACTATCTGGGGGAGAAACTTTCTTATCTTCTCTAGCTCTTGCCTTAGCTCTATCATCACAAATCCAGTTAAAAGGAACAGCACCACTAGAGCTATTCTTCTTAGATGAAGGCTTTGGAACTCTTGATAATAATCTACTAGAAGTGGTAATAGAAGCACTAGAGAAAATACATCATGATAAACTCAAAGTGGGTATAATAAGCCATGTTGAATCACTGAAAAATAGAGTCCCTGTGAAGTTACTCTTAACACCAGCAGAATCAGGTAAGGGTGGTAGTAAGGTGAGACTTGAGAGAAGTTAGAAGGTATAAGAAAAAATCCAGTATCGTATTTGATACTGGATTTTTATTTATACAATTATAAATTATATAACGAAATTAATTTGATATAATATTTCAGCCGGTGAAGATACATAAGTTAGATAGTGTGCCTATATAAAAAACTTACATTCCTTTTATTTCTTTAGGATCTTGTCCAAAACTATTTTCTCCACGTGTACCTTCAGTACATACTAATACTAAGTACCATATAGGTCCTGCAAGTGGAATTAAAACAACTAACATAAACCAACCACTTTTATCAATATCGTGCATTCTTCTTATTGAAACAGCAATTGAAGGTAACAATACTGCCAAAGAATATAAGCTAGAAATAATTTTCATATCACTACCTATAATTCCATCTATAATACTTGCTAATACCATAAAAATAGCATTAAATAATATAAACATCCAATATTCTTTTCTTCTAGCACGTCCATCAAATTGAACATACTTTTTCAAAACATCTAAATACCAATTCATATAAAAAACCCCTTTTTAGTATAATGGCAACAACAATAGTAAATAATAGACACACGATTATTAACATTATATAACAAAAATTCATAAATTGTCAATACTATAGACATAAAATGAAAATATAGAATTAAATTTATATTTTGAATTGTGATTTTTATAAGTGAAAAATTTGTAGAAATAAATTGAAAAAATCAATTGTTTGATAATATATATTATGGTAGTATAAGTATAATAATACAGATTATAATAAGATGGTAAATAAGAGATTTATGTATAAAAAATAGAAAGAAAAATGTTATATTTTAAACTTAAGGAGATCTATATGGCCAGCTGTGCTGTTAACAAAGATAATTATAACAATGAATATTTTTTGCTTATATCATATGTTTTATCTGCAATCATAGTATTAATAGTCTACCATACAGGTGGCACACCTAATGTTTTTGCAAATTTAATGTATATACCTATTGCTATTACAGCATCAACACATGGCATAAAACATAGTTTATTAAATTCGGGACTATGTGGACTAGCTTTATGGTTTTTTGTCCCTAAAGAAGTAGTATCTACCGTTAATATTAATAGATTATCTAATGACTGGATTGTAAGAATAATAATATATCTCATAATTGCATTTGTGATTGGATATTTATCAGAATATTCTAAGAAAAACCTTAGACTTATTTATGAAAAAGAAAATGATATAGTAAATGCACAATTTGCCACTATCTATTCATTGGCTAAAATTTCCGAGGCACGGGATGAAGATACGGGTAAACATATAGAAAGAGTGGTTATATTCTCAGAACTATTGGCAAAAGAATTACATAATATAGATAAATTTAAAGACTATATAAATGACAAGTATATTGATAATATGTCTAAAGCAAGTGCCCTGCACGATATAGGGAAAGTGGCTATACCAGATAAAATATTACTTAAACCTGGTAAATTATCAAAGGAAGAGTTTGAAGTAATGAAAACTCACACAATAGCTGGTGCTAATACATTATCAAATGTAAGAGAGGAATTTCCCAACAATACATTTGTAGAAATTGGAATCAGGATAGTTAAATTTCATCATGAAAAATGGGATGGTAGCGGTTATCCTTATGGATTAAAAGGAGAAGATATTCCCTTGTCAGCAAGAATAGTAGCCGTTGTAGATGTTTACGATTCATTAAGATCTAAGAGGGTCTACAAAGAAGCTTTTTCTCATGAAGAAAGTATAAAAATAATTGAAGAAGGTATAGGCCTTCATTTTGACCCTGAAATCGCAGATGTTTTTTTGCAAAACGAAAAAGAATATAAAAAATTGTTTGATAGTATGATGTAACTTTTAAAGATTTTCTCACCAAAGGCAAGAAAATCAACATCAGTAATTGAAAATTGAAAATTATGTTTTAAAAAGCATTGCACAGTATATTTTAGAAAGCTAACCTTGAATTTTGAGGTTAGCTTTTTTGTTATTATAAAATACATTATTCTAGCATAGGATATAAAAGAGAAAATATTAATTGCTGGAGGCGATATGTATTACAAGATTTTTTTAAAAAGAATAATAGATTTTATCGGAGCTTTATGTGCTTTTATACTATTAAGTCCTCTCTTTTTGGTGGTTGCTGTATTTGTTTTGATTTGTTTAGGAAGACCTATCATATTTAAACAAAAAAGACCGGGGCGAAATGAAAAAATATTTACTATATACAAGTTTAGAACTATGACAGAAGAATTAGATGGAAATGGTCATCTGTTGAAAGACAGCCTTAGGTTAAATAAATGTGGAAGTTTTTTAAGAGCTACAAGTCTAGATGAACTACCGCAGTTATTTAACATAATAAAAGGGGATATGGCCATAGTAGGGCCAAGACCACTACTTATAAGATATTTACCTTTTTATACAAAGGAAGAAAAACTACGTCATACACTAAGACCAGGGCTAACTGGGCTAGCACAGATAAGTGGAAGGAACAATTTGAGTTGGGATGAGAGATTAGCTTTTGATATCCAGTATGTTAAAAATATTGGCTTCAAGTTTGATATTATGATCATTTTTAAAACAGTTTTAAAAGTAATAAAGAAGGATGGGGTACTAGTTCTTGAGGAAGATAATTTAAATGATTTAGATATTGAAAGAGGGTGATAAATAGTTATGATACTAGAACAAATAATCAAAGAACAAATAATCAAAGAACAAATAATTCAAGAAAAAGTAAATTGGAATAAGAGGATAGATGAGTTTTTGGCGAGGGATATATATTTTTACTACGATTATTTTGTTCCATTTATGAATAATGGAGATGGCAAACCTATATTATATTATATTCAGTGTCAATACGGTAAAGTGGCATATCCCTTTATGTTAAGAGATATTGGAGAAAGTGAAAATTTTAAGGGCAAAATTCCACTAAATAAATATTATGACATAAGTAGTGCCTATGGATATGGTGGCCCACTTTATGAAGTTTATGGTGATATTAGCAATTTAGAAAGTTTAAAAAGAACTTTCAATAAGGGCTTTAGTGACTTCTGTGGCAAGAATAAAATCGTGAGTCAATTTGATAGGTTTCACCCGTTAATAAAGAATAATTTATTTTTTAAAGGTTATTCGCAGCTTATTAAAATAAGAAAAACTATAGCAATGGATTTATCCAGCCAGGAAGAAATTTGGGACAACCTTAGCTCAAATTGTAAAAAGAATATAAGAAAAGCTGTAAAAAATAATGTAGAAGTAAGAATTGAAGATAATTTCAATACCCTTCATGAATTTGAAGATATGTACAAGCTTACAATGAAACGCAATGAAGCTATAGACTACTATTATTTTAATGAGAATTTTTTCAAAGACACAGTGGAAAATTTAAAAAATAACATAGTTATTGCAAATGCATATTATAACAAAAAAATAATTTCTTCAGCTCTCATAATGAAGAAAGATAAGTTTTTGCATTATCACTTTGCCGGGAGTTTTAAGGAATATAGTAATGTAAGAGCAAATAACATTTTAATATACGAAGTGGCCAAATGGGGCAATATAAATAATTATAAATATTTTCACTTAGGTGGTGGATACCAAAATCAGGATGATTCTTTGTATAGATTTAAAAAGAGTTTTTATAAATTGGGAGATAACGATTTTTACATAGGTAAGAAAATACATGATTTAGATAAATATAATTATCTGAAGGGTTTAGTGAAGAGGAAGGATGGAGTTAGCAGCAGCTTTTTCCCGGAATATAGAGAGGGATTTTAAATGCACAATGGACAAGGCACAATGATAAGGGCTAATGCACAATTCACAATGCACAATGCACAATGATAAGGGCTAATGCACAATTCACAATGCACAATGCACAATTGTGGATGATTCTCTCCTTGCGTCGAGAATCTTTAATTAATTGATTGATTAATTGATTAATTAATTGATTAATTGATTGATTGATTTTGAGAAGCAAAATTATATTTAATTGTACTCTTATTTAGAAAAAAGGGGGTAGAAAGTTTATGGAAAATAAAATTTCGTTGTCTGTTCCTAATTTATCGTTGGATATATTAGAAAATGTTAGAGAAACAATTCAAACGGGTTGGGTTTCTTCTGGTGGTGGGTTTATATATAACTTTGAAAATGAAGTTGCAAGGTATGTAAATGTACCTAAAGCTATTGCAGTACAAAGCGGTACAGCAGGCCTTCATCTAGCTTTAAAGGTTCTTGGAGTTGAAGAAGATGACGAAGTTATTGTTCCAACGCTTACCTTTATAGCGGCAGTAAATCCTGTGCGATACTTAAAAGCTGAGCCTATATTTATGGATTGTGACCATAGTTTGAATATGGATATGGACAAGTTAGAAGAGTTTTTAGAGGAAGAATGTACCCAAAGTCATGGCATGATTATAAACAAAAAAACAAAAAGAAATATAAAAGCAATTATTGTAGTACATATTTTTGGAAATCCAATAGATATACAAAGATTGATGGATATAAAGGAGAAATATAATTTAAAAGTCATTGAAGATGCTACAGAAGCTCTAGGTTCTTACTATTTAGAAGGTGAATATGAGGGCTGTCATTGCGGTACCATAGGCGATATAGGTGTTTATTCATTTAATGCCAATAAAATAATAACAGCAGGTGGAGGTGGAATGGTAGTTTCTAGAGATGCTAACCTTTTAGAGAAAATAAGGTATTTAAGTAATCAAGCAAAGGAAGATTCCTATTATTTTGTTCACGATGAAGTGGGTTATAACTATAGAATGACAAATGTACAAGCGGCCTTTGGCATTAGTCAAATGGCTAAAATCGAAGAATTTATCCAAAACAAGATCAAAAACTATGAAATATATAAAAAAGCTGTGGATGATATATATGGAATAGATATTCTTCCTTTTAAAATAAATACTAGAGCCAATCATTGGTTTTACTCATTGATTATAGATGAAGATGAATATGGAATGGATAGAAATGAGCTTATGGATAAATTTGATGCTTTATCTATTCAAACAAGGCCTCTTTGGAAATTAAATCATAAACAAAAGCCTTATATAAAAAATCAAACCTACAAAATAGATAGGGCAGAGTTTTATGAAAAGAATCTTTTAAATATTCCCTGTAGCAGTAATTTAACTCTTTGGGAAATTCAACAAGTAGTAGATTGTCTCCAAAATAAATAAGGTTGGTGTTTTTATTGGACATATTAATAATTACTCACTTCTTTCAATTGCCTAATGAAGCTGGAAATGAAAGGTTTCATAGTATCGCAAACAGTATCTATAACAGTATCAAGGATGGTATGGCAAATAGTATCCATAAGGAAGACAGAAATATTGAGATAGTTACATCAAATTTTTGTCATACATCAAAAAAGACTAGAGAATTAGGAAATGAGTATTTAGAGGAGAATTATAAAATCACCTTTCTTAAGGAGCCAGTTTATAGAAAGAATGTATCATTTAAAAGAATTTATAGTCATTTTATAATAGGAAAAAATTTAAAAAAATATCTTAAAAAAAGGAAAAAACCAGACCTAATATATTGTGCAGTTCCTTCTCTTGATTTAGCAAAAAAAGCAGCAGAATGGGCAAATAAGAATAAAATTACTTTCATTATAGATGTGCAAGATCTTTGGCCAGAAGCCTTCGAGATGGTGGTGCCTATTCCTATATTAAAGAATATACTATTTTCTACATTTAGGAGTAAAGCTAATTATATTTATAAGGCGGCAGATGAAATAGTTGGAGTCTCAAAGACCTATATTAATAGAGCAATAGCTGTAAATAGTAAAACAAAAGAGGGTCATTGTATTTATTTAGGTACTGATTTAGAGAAGTTTGATAGTAATGTGGACAAAGCAGATACTGATATAAAGAGTACAGATAATAATACAGAGAAAATTGATAATAATACAGAGAAAGCTGATAGAAATATAGAAAAAAATTATACCAATCTAAAAAGAATTGGTAGTAATGATAATAAAGAAGAGACAAGATTAAAAAAGAACAACGAGATATGGCTTGCCTACATAGGAACATTGGGTTCTAGCTATGATTTAAACACAGTAATAGATGCTTTGAAAATACTAAAAAACAACGGAATAGAAAATCTAAAACTTATAGTAATGGGTGATGGGCCTCTTAAGGATAAATTCCAGAGCTATGCTAAAAAAGAGGGCATTGACTCCGAGTTTACAGGAATGCTTCTTTATCCGAAAATGGTAAATTTACTGTCTAGATGTGATATAGCTGTAAACCCTATAGCTAAAGGAGCTGCTCAATCCATTATTAATAAAGTTTGCGATTATGCAGCAGCGGCCTTGCCTGTTTTAAACACTGCGGAATGTATTGAGTATAGAGAATTGATTGAAGAATATGGGGCAGGTATAAACTGCAGAAATAGTGACCCCATAGACTTGGCAGGAAGACTATTATATTTGTACAACAACGAAGAAGAGAGAAAAACAATGGGAAGGAATAATAGAAAGTTAGGGGAAGAAAAATTTGATAGAAGAAAAACATATGTAGAAATAAGGGATCTAATCCAGAAGTATTTTTAATAAATGGATAGGAACTAATTAATTGTTGATATATAAAGTGTTGTTTATATATACAGTATTTATGTAGTAAAAATTTGCAATTTGTAATGTTCAATTTGCAATTATTTTAAATATAAAACTAGTTTTATAATATAGCAAAATAAAAGAAGAGGAATAGTATATGAATTTGCAGGTGCTTTTATCTATCATGAATAGAGATGATTTTACTATAGTTGAAAAAATGAATATACAATCCAAGGCTATAGTAATAAATCAATGTGATAAAAATCAATTTGAAAAATTAAGGTACAAAGGGAATTCCATTGAATTTATATCTTTGGCTGAAAGAGGTGTTGGCCTTAGTAGGAATAATGCATTGATGAGAGCAACAGAAGATATATGTTTGTTTGCTGATGATGATATTGTTTATGTTGATGGGTATAAGGACATAGTGATAAATGCCTTCCAAAATAATCCAAAGGCTGATTTTATAGTTTTTAATGTTCCAAGTAAAAACCCAGATGATCCTTCTAGTATTATAAAAAGAAAAAATAGGGTTAGATTCTTTACTTGCCAAAGATATGGCACTTTTCAAATGGCAGTAAAAACCAAAAAAATAAGAGAAAAAAACATATATTTCTCGTTATTATTTGGGGGAGGAGCGAAATACTCTGCTGGAGAAGACAGTATATTTATTACAGAATGTATCAAAAAAAAACTAAAAGTCTACGCAGAGCCAACAATAATAGGAACAGTCAGCCAACAAGAATCAACTTGGTTCAAAGGTTATACTGATAAATTTTTCTTAGATAGAGGAGCTCTTTTTCATTGTCTATGGAAGAAATGGGCTTGGATACTATGTCTACAATTTGCTATCCGTCATAGAAAAATGTTTAGGCAAGATAAGGGATGGGTGGAAGCTTATTTATTGATGCGAAAAGGAACGAAGCTTTTTTAAGAGATAATTTGCAATTTGCAATGGGTTTTAAGAGATAATTTGCAATTTGCAATGTGCAATTTGCAATGCTTTTTAAAAGATAGTCTATATTTAAAATTGTGTACTGTGAACTATAAAAAAGGGTGGTATTTTATGAAAAAGACTATTTCAATAATTGTACCAGTTTATAATGTAGCTGAGTATTTGACTAGGTGTATTGAGAGCCTTAGAAATCAGAGTTTTAAAAATCTAGAGATTATATTAGTAGATGATGGTAGTTTAGATAATAGTCTTGAAATATGTAGAAGTTACGAAAAAATGGACCCGAGGATTATAGTTATAGAGCAAGAGAATAGCGGATTGTCTAGTGCTAGAAATACAGGTATGGAGATAGCAAAGGGCAAGTACATATTGTTTGTAGATTCTGATGATTATATTGATTTGGATTCTTGCTTAAAATTTATTTCAGTAATAAATAATAGAGATGTAGATATAGTGGTGGGCAATGGCAGAAGGAAAAAACTTGCTGTGACAAAGATAAATGATACTCCAAAGAAAACTTTAAATGATAATAAAAAGAGTGAAACAGAGGAGAAAACAAAAAAAGCAGCAAGAGCTGATTATAAAGCTAAAATGGAAACTAGGATTGAAATTGAAAGAGAAAAGTTCAGTAAAGACCGAATAGAAATTAAAGAAATTAAAGAAATTAAAGTTAAAAATCAAAACGTAGATTTAATGAAACATACCACAAATACACAAGGAAATATTATAGAGGGAAAAGAGTATTTAAAAAAAGAATTGAGAGATGGCAACATGTACATGACAGTTTGGCTAAACTTATATAATCGTCTGTTTCTGTTGAATAATGGTCTGGAATTTAAACTTGGATTATTGCATGAAGATGAAGAGTTTACACCACGAGTTTTTTTAAAAGCAAAAAGAGTTATTGGAACGGACATTGTGTTTTATAACTATATTATAAGAAAAAATTCAATTTCAAATAGAAAAGATAATCTTATTAATGCAGAGCATGTTATGAAAATTTGCAAAGAGCTAGAAGAAATATACAAGAAAATTTATGATGAAGAGCTAAGGCTTTTGCTTATGGACAACCTAGTAGATTTATTTCTTAATGCATTTCAAGTACATAGGTTGTATAGAAGGAAATGTAGATATCTAGTGGATAAAAGTTTTTTAAAAGGAAAGGCACATACTAGAAGGAATAAATTTAGGGTTATGCTCTTTATGGTTAGTGGGAGATTGTATTATATGGTTAATAGTATTAAGAAGATAATGCTTTATTAAAGATAATGCTTTATTAAAGATAATGTGCAATTTGCAATGTGCAATTTGCAATTAAAGATAATGTGCAATTTGTAATTAAAGATAATGTGCAATTTGTAATGTGCAATTTGCAATTGATGTTGATTTTCTTCCCTTTGGTCAGAAAATCTTTAATTAATTAATTGATTGATTAGTCGATTTTGCGTAGCAAAATCATCCTTAATTGCAAATTGCAAATTGCAAATTGCAAATGTTGTTTTAAAAAGAATTGCAAATGTTGTTTTAAAAAGAATTGCAAATGTTGTTTTTAAAAGAATTGCAAATGTTGTTTTTAAAAAAATTGCAAATTGCAAATTGCAAATTGCAAATTACCAAAAAAAAGTGAGTATGAGGTTTGGTTGGTATGTTATTTTACATAGGTTGGTTTATGTTGGTTTTAGTGCTTTTGTTGTTTAATGGGGAAGATAGGAATATAAATATTGTAATTATTTTTATGTTGTTTATTTTGGTTTATGGGTGCAGAGATTATGGTGGTGTGGATGATTCTGTTTATATCAAGGGGTTTAATGATGCTTTGTATGGCATTGAAGTTTATGGTATTGAGAAGTCATTTGTTTTAACGGCTAAATTGCTTGGTGGGCTAGGTTTTAACTATAAGGCAATATTTTTTTTGTATTCTATGATATCTTTTGTTTTTGTTTATCTTTCTTACAATAAATTGTGCAGAAATACTGAGGATTGGATTATTACTATACTAGGATTTTTTGTTTTTGCTTTTACGCCTACTATAACGGTAATGAGGCAATTTGCAGCGGCTGCTATTATTACCTACGCATATACTTTAAAGATAAAAGATAAGAATATTGTTCCTTTGTTTTTTATAGCAATGGCTTGTTTTATTCATCTAGGGGCTGTTATTGCATTTGCTATATATCCTCTCCTTTTTATAGAAATTAAAAAACGAGACAAGATTATAGCGCCCATAATTTGTATGATCATTGGCTATACTGGGTTGCTTAATAGGGTATTAAATAAGCTAGTAATAATAATTCCATATAAATATTTAAATTATATTGATGAGGTAAATTCCACGAATATTAGTATAGGTATATTACATCTCTTATTGATAGCTATATATTTAGCGCAATTTATATTAAGGCCAATGAGATCTATAAGTAACGATGAGGAGAATATACCTAGGGGGATTTACTATACCAGCACCAATAGTAATTTGGGCTGTGCAAATACAGAGGAGACTTTACATGCAAAATGCACACCTTGCATATACAAATTATATTCTTGTTGTGACAATACAAGGGTGACTCTAGACAAGGAAATTTACTATTTAGAAGTTTTTCAGACTATTTATTTTTGCTTCTATTTCATTACTTTATCCAGTGGCTGGCTCAATCGTTTGAGTATATATTTTATTTTGTTTTTACCATTTATATTCAAGACTTTTGCATCTAATTTTACTGAAGAAAAGGATAGAAGGGTGTTATCTGTAGTTTTCTTGTTTGCATTTATTCTTTTATATATTTACGAGATAAGGGAAATGCCGGATTCTATAGATATGAGGGCACTTTTACCCTATGATGGGTCCTTTGATTTTTTGAAATAACTAGTAGTATTGATATTTAATCTAGCCGCAGAAATCTCTATTCTCAAGGAAGAAATCGGAGGGTAGTTTGTAAAGGAAGGTAGTAATCATTGGTTGAGGGCAGTTCTGTTAAAAGAAATTTTATCGTAAATTTTGTAAGAATATTTTTGAGTATGATATTTCCTTTAATAACACTTCCTTATGCTTGTAGGATTATCCATGCTGAGGGAATAGGCAGGGTAAGTTTTGTACAAGGACTTACAAACTATTTTGTTTTATTATCTAGTTTGGGGATACCTTTATATGGCATAAGAGCAGTGGCTAAAGTAAGAGATGATAAAGACAAGCTATCTAAATTAGTTAAGGAATTATTATTTATACTCTGTATTTCTAGCTTTATTATATTCATTTTGTTTTTGCTCTTTATTAATATAGGTAAAGGTAAAATAGATGGAAATAGGAGATTACTTCTATTGTTTAGTTTTTCTATTATACTCACTAATATAGGGGCAGACTGGTTTTATCAAGGTATCGAAAAATATGACTACATAGCAAAGGTAAATATTGCCTTTAAGCTTTTGTCTTTAATATTACTTTTTATTATTGTTAATGATGAAAAAGACGTTTTGCAATATGGATTTATTGTAATGTTTGCTATCCTTGGCAGTAATCTATTGAATTTTATTAATCTTAGAAAGTATATAAATTGGAAGAAGAAATATAAATTAGATATAAAAAAACATATGAAACCTGTAATAATTATCTTCGGATTTAATCTAGCGCAGAGTATCTATACCAGTCTAGATACTGTAATGCTTGGGTTTTTAGCTACGGAAGAGGCCGTTGGAATTTATTCTTTGGCAATTAAAATAACTAAGGTAGTTGTAACTTTAGTAACCTCTTTAAGTGGGGTACTTATACCTAGGATTTCTTATTATATTGAAAAGAAAGAAATGCTGAAGTTTAGGAAGTTAGTCTCTATATCTTTTAATTATGTTTTGTTTTTAGCTTTACCATGTGTTGTTGGATTATTTATTTTAGCACCAGGTGTATTAAAATTAGTGGGAGGAGAAGAGTTTATAGAAGGAGCTACGGCTATGAGAATAATTTTGCCTATAATAGTGCTCATTGGATTTAGTGATTTTTTAGGAGTGCAAATTTTATATCCTCATGGCAAAGATAAGAAATTCCTGCTGTCTGTAATAGTGGGAGCTATAAGCAATTTTTCTTTGAATTTATTATTAATACCAAGATATTCATACATAGGGGCTAGCATAGCTACTTTGATTGCCGAGGTGCTTGTGTTTATTGTTTTAATCATTGAAGTAAAAGAAATATTGAATTTTAGAATTGTTAATAAGGATTCTTTTAGATATATATTTGCAACTATAATTATGGGAGGAATACTTAGCATTATAGCTAGATATGGAATGTTTTCCTCTGCCTTGCTTGTTTTGTACATTTTCTTAGGAGCATTTGTTTATTTTGGTTCATTGGTTTTGATGAAGGAGAGATGTATAATGGGGAAGATTTTAAAGAGATGGTGAATAATTATAATGCACAATGCACAATGCACAATCAAAGGCAAGTGAAAAGGATAATGGACAATGTGCAATTTGCAATTTGCAATGTGCAATTGTGGATGATTCTCTCCTTGCGTCGAGAATCTTTAATTAATTAATTGATTGATTAGTCGATTTTGCGTAGCAAAATCATCCTTAATTGCAAATTGAAAATTGCAAATTGCAAATTATGGGTTAAAGATTGCAAATTATGTGTTAAAAATTGCAAATTGCAAATTATAGGTTAAAGATTGAGAATTGCAAATTATGTGTTAAGGATTGCAAATTGCAAATTGCAAATTGCAAATTGAAACTGTGGGGGGTGTGGTATGAGAGCAGAGGAGCTTACTTTGAGGGGTATTTTTGAAATTTTAAAGAGAAGATGGAAGGCTATATTTGGTTTTACTGTGATGATTACGGGGATAGTTGCTGTTTTGAATTTTTATGTTTTAGTGCCTGTTTATGAATCTAGTATGAGCGTTATAATAGGGCAATCTATTAATGGGCAAGATGGTGAATACGATATTGAAGATGTGACTATGTACTTAAAAGCTATGGAAACTTATGTTGTTATTGCGGAATCTAAGGATGTGGCTATAGGTGCGGGTGAGCTTTTATATGGAGAGTATTCTCCAGAGGAATTAATGGATATGATAATGGTAATACCTCAATCCAATACTCAAATCATGGAGATTAAAATTAGAACAGAAAATAAAAAAGAGGCAAAAAAAATTGTAGAAGCTGTAACTCAATCATTTAAAGAAAATGCTGAAACATTGATACCAAAAGGAAGCGTAAGTATTTTTGAAAATCCTGTAGTACCAGAAAAGCCAGTAAAACCAAATAAACTCTTGAATATTTTGCTTGCATTTATAATTAGTTTTGTTGGAATTTCAGGTTTGATTTACTCAATGTATTTGCTAAATACAACTATTAAAAATAGGGATGAAGGTGAGAGGGCAACTAAACTCCCTGTTATCGGAACTATTCCTAAAGACAATAATTATAATAGAAACAAGCACACTTTAATTGTAAGGGATCAGCCTGAGAGTAGCTCTTCTGAGGCTTTTAGGATTTTGAGGACAAACATTCAATATTCTTTTATGAATGAGGACATAAAAACCATAGTGGTAACTAGTTCTATAGATAGTGAAGGAAAGAGCTCTATTATTTGCAATCTTGCTCTTACTATTTCACATTGTGGCAAGAAGGTACTTATCGTTGATTCTGATATGAGAAATCCTAGTATTCATAAGAAATTCCGTCTTACAAATAATGTTGGCTTAGCTCAGGTATTGCAAGGAGAAGTAGATAAAAAAGAAGCTATACGCAAAAGTGGAGATTACCTACATATTTTAACCTCAGGAGAGCTGCCGACTAATCCATCTGAAATTTTAGACTCTATAGAGATGAAAGAATTTATAGATAATGTAAAATTAGACTATGACTTTGTTTTTATGGATACACCTTCTTTAAATAATATAACAGATGCACAAATAATATCAAATAGAGTAGACGGCGCACTAATAGTAGTTGGTATAAATGAAGTTGATAGGGATTCTTTGATTAGGACCAAGGAATTGTTGATGAAAGCAAGAGCTAACATTTTGGGATTGGTGGTTAATAAAAATTAAAAAATAATATAATTTAAATCAATATTACATTAAAATTATTGGTAAATTATAAACTTTATGATAAAATTTAAACAGTTAAATAATTAAATAGGGAGATTACATATGAGTATAAACACAAAAATTAAATCTTTTGGTTTTAACAGGTTCAAAATCGGTACCAAACTAATAATTGGATTTTTAATGGTTTCATTATTATCGGTAGCAGTAGGGATTATTGCCCTAATAAGTTTAATCAACAGCAATGAAAGGTCTATAGAGATCTATAATGATGCTTTAATACCAATTAAAAATCTATCAACTGTAAACTTAAATTTAACCCAGATACGAGCAAATAATATATATATGATATATGATAAAGATATCAGTAATTTTAATGAAAGGTTACAAGAAAATAGTGAATGGGAAAATGAAGATGCATTGATAATGGAAGAATTTGAAAAATTAAATTTATCAGATACAGAAAAAACACTTTTACATGAGTATAATGAAAATATATCAATTTATAAATCAATACGTGAGGGATTTGAAGAAAGTATGCAACAAGGAATGACTTTAGAGGAATGGGGAAGAGCTACAGAATTTATTGAAGCAAGAGAAGCAGCAGAAGCAACTTTACAAGAACTCATTGATGCGAGTGAATCGGAGGCAGAATTATTACTTGATACAATTAAAGAAAGTTCCCAAAACGCAACTATACTTATGTTTTCACTTATTGCAATAGGATTTATTTTTGCTATGGCAATAGGGATTTATTTATCAAGAAAAATTAGCAAACCAATTAAAGAAGTTTTAGGAGCAGTGCAAAAAGTTACAGATGGTAACCTTAATGTAGATTTAAAAGTAACTACCAACGATGAAATAGGAGCTATGTCTATAGCCATTAATACTATGATTGATGATCTCAACAATATGATGATTTATATAAGTTCAATTTCAGATCAAGTGGCAGCTGGGGCGCAACAAGTATCTGATTCTAGCACATCTCTTTCACAAGGCGTAACGGAGCAGGCCAGTTCAATTCAACAATTAACGGCTTCTATTGAACAAATTTCTTCTATGACTAAACAAAATGCTGAAAATTCTAATGAAGCTAAAATTCTCACAAATGATACTAAAAAGTATGCTGCACAAGGTAATGAACAAATGAATGAAATGTTAACGGCAATGAATGCCATAAACCAATCTTCACATAATATTTCTAAAATTATTAAAGTAATTGACGATATTGCTTTCCAAACTAATATATTAGCTTTAAATGCCGCGGTTGAAGCAGCAAGAGCGGGTCAACATGGTAAAGGTTTTGCAGTTGTTGCTGAAGAAGTAAGAAATCTTGCTGCACGTTCTGCAGATGCGGCTAAAGAAACAACCGCCCTAATAGAAGATTCCATTAAAAATGTAAAAGACGGAACTAAAATAGCTAGTACAACAGCAGAAGCTCTAGATAAAATTGTTAATAGAATTTCAAAAGTTGTTAATCTAATAGAAAATATTGCAATAGCTTCTAATGAACAATCAGCTGGAATGACACAAGTTAGTGAAGGTATTAATCAAATAACTGAAGTTGTACAAAGTACTTCTGCTACATCACAAGAAACAGCTGCAGCCAGTGAAGAATTATCTGGACAGGCTGAAATGTTAAAAGCTCAACTAGACTCTTTTGAATTAAAGCAAAATGATAATGAAAATGATAATAATAGCAGCTATGGAAAAGAAGAAATTAATCCAGAGGTATTAAAAATGCTAGATAGTATGAAAGGTAAAGAAAGAAAGGATACAATTGATATAGGCTACAAGGGAGAAATATCATTGAGTGATTCAGATTTTGGTAAGTACTAAATATTTATTTGGGAATTATTGTAGAAACAAGAAAAGTTAATGAAAGTAAACTTGAATTAAGAGGGCCTTACCTTGAGTTGGGATGCGAAGCGTTCTAACTCTGGGGTCAGGCCCTTTAAATTATTATTCCGCCTTTATATATATTCTTTTATCATTCTCATCATCGCCAAATTCAGAAATTGTAAGGCTTTCAACTTTCTTATTATCGTCCAAATCACCTTGAATGAAAAAAATTCCATTGCTAGTTTCAAGGATTAATATAAATCTAGGATAGAAGGTTTCTCTATTTGTTTGTGTCTCTTGGAGCTGTAAACCACCAAATTTTGAAGAGTAAATTTCACCTATAACTTCTGATGCTTCCTCGTCATTTTCAATCATTTCATATACAGTAGAAGTTAAACTATTAATTTCCTTCGTATAATTACGATAATTTAGAACTCTTACAAAGGTCATAGTTAAAATGATAAGCAGAAAAACCCAACCTGCGAAAGCCCATTTTTTCTGAGTTTCTTTAAAAACATCCACCGATAACCAAGCTCTATTTTTCCAAGCTAGAACATTACCATTTTTACCTAAATAAAAAGGCATAATTAGATTAATAATTGGGATAAAGGTTAAAAGGGAAATATAAGTGCAGTTGCCAAGGCCCCAAATCCAGGTTAACCAAAAAGCTCCCCAGTTCCACTTTTTAATATCTTCTGGTATTTCCGAAAATTCACCGTGTCCTGATGTATTACTATTCATATATAGATACCCTTTCTATAGTTTATTTATTATTTTAATTGAATTGTTAGATTTGATATAACTTGTCTATATTTTATCTTATTGTAAAAAGATTGTAAATATAATAGAAGACTCTTAATTTACTTATTATATAAATTAACAGTAGCACCAATGCTAAAATTTATTAGTGTTGGTGTTTTGTTTTTGACTTATCAGGTGTATAATAATTATATAATCGTGATTTATATAATTACGATTATATAAATCATAATTAGAAGGTGAAAAATATGTTTTACGGAAGAAAGAGTGAACTTAAATTTTTAAATTCTTTATATAGTAATGATAAGGCTCAACTAGTTGTATTGTATGGCAGAAGAAGGATAGGAAAGACGGAACTACTTAGATTTTTCTGCAAGGATAAACCTCATATCTTTTATGCTTGTAGAGAAACTACTGATAGGGAGCAGATAAGCATTTTTTCTAAAAAACTCCTTGTGGGTTCCTCACTTCAAAATTATATAACAAGTTTTAATGATTGGGAGGAAGCTTTTAGATTTATTAAAGATACAAAAATGGAAGGTAAGAAATTAGTAGTTATTGATGAATTTCCGTATATGGTAAATGGCAATAGTTCCATACCATCAATATTGCAAAATCTATGGGACGAAGAATTAAAGAATGAAAATGTAATGATTATTCTTTGCGGGTCTTCTATGAGTTTTATTGAAAAAGAAATCTTAGGTGAAAAGAACCCACTTTATGGGCGAACAACAGGTATATATAAATTATCAGAGTTTGGATTTTCAACAAGTTGCAATTTTTTTAATACTTGGAGTGACGCAGAGAAGATATCAGCATACTCAGTGTTTGGTGGCGTTCCACATTATCTAAATCAAATCGAAAAGGATAAAAAGCTAGAAGAAAATATTAAAAAGCACATACTGACTAAAGGTAACATTCTGTACAATGAAGTTGAATTTTTGATGAAGCAGGAGCTTCGTGAAACTGCAATTTATTACACGATAATTGAAGCTATAGCTATGGGAAATACCAAGCTCAATGATATTTATACCAAAACAGGCATTGATAAAACTAAGATTAGTGTATATATTAGGAATCTAATTGAATTAAATATACTTACTAGAGAATATCCTGTAGATGAAGGGATAAAGAAAACTGTAAATGCTCATAATGGTCTTTATAAAATTAAAGATAATTACTTCAAGTTTTACTTTAGATTTGTATTTCCTAATATTACAGAGCTTGAAGAAGGGGATGTTGATGGGGTTTATGAGTTTTTGGTTAAACCACATTTGAATGAATTTGTTAGCTTTTCTTTTGAAGAAATTTGCATTCAATATATGAGAGGCTTAAATAAAGAGCTTAAGCTGCCTTTTAGATTTTCAAAGATAGGTAGATGGTGGAATAAGAAAGATGAAATTGATGTGGTGGCCTTTGATAATAAGGGCAATGGCATTTTTGGAGAATGTAAATGGAAAAATTCTAATATGGGAGTTAAAGATTTAAATTCCTTAAAAGAAAAATCTACAAGTGTTAAAGGAAACTATACTAATAAATATTATTATCTGTTTTCTAAGAGTGGTTTTAATGAAGAGCTCATTGAACTAGCTAAAATTGATAAAAATGTAGAGCTGGTTGATTTGGGGAGGATTTTTTAGTGATTGAATAATACTCAGCCCTCAGCTCTTTATTTGTTGAAAAATATATTTGGAGATAAGGTGGATTTGAGATTTCGTGCATGTTTAGATAGAATATTTTTTGGAAAAAGAAGGTATTCAAGAGGCCAAAAGTCCTAAAAGTACTTTTAGAGAGGCTTTTGCATATGGATTAATCCAAGATGGTGAACTTTGGATTGAGATGCTTAATGATAGAAATTTAAAGAAAATATTATAAAAGATGGTACAGAAATCTATAATAAAAAATAAACTATCGATTCGGTAGTTTATTTTTTATTATAGAGTAGATTTTATGTAAAGATGTTGAGATATGATTTCTATAGTTGAATTAAAGAATTGATAGAATTATATAAGAAATTATTTCAGAAAGAGCGACAGCCTTCGACAAAATATTTTAGGGAAATATGCTAAAATTTAAGGTAAAGATAGTTTACAGTTGAAGGTGATTGTAATGGCGGATGGAAATGATGAATTATTTTCAGGAAAAATAAATAATAGAGTTCAGGAGAGCGACGTTAGCATTGAGGGAATTGTGCCGGCGGAGATTAGTAAGGCTGCAGTAAGTATGGGTGCAGCCTCTATTTTGCATAAAGAAATTGAGAAGAGTGATAACTGTATAGTTGGTGGGGATGATCATTTATATGACAGATTAGAGAAAGCATTTGAGAAAGCTACAAAAGTTGATATTATTGTGTCTTTTATTATGGAGTCTGGCGTTAGGCTTGTGGAGAAGGATTTGAATAGATTGCTGAAAAATAATATTCCTACAAGAATACTTACAGGGAATTATCTTAATATAACTCAGCCATCAGCACTTTATCTTTTGAAAGATATATTTGGTGATAAGGTTGATTTGAGATTTTATAAGGATAGGAGCAGGAGCTTTCATCCAAAGGCATATATTTTCCATCATGAAGATGGGGGAGAGATTTTTATAGGTTCTTCGAATATTTCAAAGTCGGCTCTCACTAGGGGTATTGAGTGGAATTTTAGAATTGATAAAGACAGGAATGAAGAGGATTTCAATAGTTTTTTGAATACTTTTGAAAATCTTTTTTACAACGAATCGAGAATAATTGATGATAAGGAACTTAAGAAATACTCTGATGGTTGGGTTCGAAATAGTGTGGTACATAAAGTAGATGAGAATGAAAAAGAAAATAATAATAGAGAAAATAATATAGATAAAAGAGATAGAGAAAATAGAGAAGCAGGGAAAGATGGAGAAGAAACTATAGCAAAAGTAAGAGAATTGTACAAGCCTAGAGGTGCACAGATAGAAGCATTATATCATCTTAAAAATAGTAGACTTGATGGAGAAGATAAAGGGCTTGTGGCCGCAGCAACTGGTCTTGGAAAGACATACCTTGCTGCTTTTGATTCAGTGAAATTTGAAAGAATTTTGTTTGTGGCACATAGAGAAGAGATATTAAAACAAGCAAAGAGATCCTTTGAAAATGTAAGACCTGATGCAAAGACTGGGTTCTTCTACGGAGATAAAAAAGATAAGGATTGTGATATCCTATTTGCAACAGTTCAGACTTTAGGTAAAAAAGGCTATTTAAATGAAGAAAATTTTAAAAGAGATTATTTTGATTACATAGTTGTAGATGAATTCCATCATGCAGTAGCAAAGAATTATAGGAATATAATAGACTATTTCAAGCCTAAATTTCTTCTAGGACTTACGGCGACACCATATAGGATGGACAATAAAGATGTATTTGCAGTATGCGATTATAACATAATATATGAGGTTGGATTAAAGGGAGCTATTAATAAAGGGTGGCTTGTTCCTTTTAGATATTATGGTATTTATGATGACAGCATTGATTACAACACCATTGAATATAAATACGGGAAATACAATGATAAGCAACTTGAAGAAGCTTTGATGATTAAGAACAGGGCGAATTTAGTATTAAATAATTATAAGAAATTTAAAAGTGCAAGAGCAATGGGTTTCTGTTCATCAAGAAAACACGCTGAATATATGGCGAAGTTTTTCGTGGAAAATGGAGTGCCTGCCTGTGCTGTATACTCTGGTGAACTTGGGGAGTGTGCACTTAATAGGGAAGAAGCTTTAGGTGAATTTACAAAGGGTATAAAGAAAGTACTTTTCTCGGTGGATATGTTTAATGAGGGGCTGGACATACCTTCAGTGGACTTGATAATGCTACTTAGACCAACAGAATCGCCTACAATATTTTTTCAGCAGTTAGGTCGTGGCCTTAGAAAATACAAAGATAAGAAATACCTAAATGTTATAGACTTCATAGGAAATTATAAAAAGGTTGAAATGATACCATTTTTATTAACAGGTGATAAAAAAATAATAAATAATCAAGGAAAAACAAAGAAATTACCCACAGAAGAAGATTATCCTGTGGATTGCCTTGTGGATTTTCAGTGGCAGCTTGTGGATATCTTTAAGAAGCAGGAGAATCAAAGAAAAAATAAAGAAAGCATTATAATAGAAGATTATCTTAGAGTTAAAGAATTAGTTGGACATACACCATCCAGAGTAGAAATGCTCACTTATATGGATGATGATATATATGAAAATATGAGGAAGCAGGCAAAGCTTAATATATTTAAAAATTATCTTAGGTTTCTAAAGAAAGTTGATGATTTGGAAGAAGATAAAGCAAAGCTTTTAGGAACAAAAGCCGAGAGATTTTTGAATATGATTGAGAAAACAAGTATGAGTAAAACTTATAAAATGCCTATACTTCTTGCTTTTTATAATGATGGGAAAATGAAGCTTAGAATAAATGGCGATGATATTTATAGGAGTATGAGAGATTTTTATGATAAAGGATCTAATGGTGTGGATATGCTTAAAGATAAAAGCACTAAGGATTTTAAAAGTTGGGGTAAGGATGAGTATGTAAGACTTGCTTGGAAGAATCCTGTGAAATTTCTATCCAAAACAGAGAATGAATTCTTTTATGTTGAGGGGGAGGAGTTTTGTGTAGTGCCGGAGATGGGGGAGTTTGTTGGAAAAGGGAGGTTTCTTGAGGAGTTTTGGGACTGTGTGGAGTTTAGGGTTGGGGAGTATTATAGGGGGAGATTTATTGAGCTCTATAAGAAAAACGAGATAAAAATAGATTTTGCATTAAGAGATGAACAGGTAAATATATTTGCAATGACTAAGGGCGGATTAAAGGGAAAATATTCACATCAAATAATGCTTTGTAAAAAATCTAAAATACCTGCTAATAGAAAGATTTTTCTACTAGATTCTAAGAAATCAAAATCAATATTTGGTCTTTCAGAAGGAGGAAAAGAGTACAGTAAGCTTATTCAAGATGAAGAATTAGAACTACAGTATGTAGCAATTATAGATAAGCAAATAAAAATAAAACCTAGTATAGAGCTTTTTACAAAGATTTGTGACAGAGGACTATTTTCAGTATGGGACCCAAAAGCTCCTATGGAGTATTTCAAAGATAAAGAAGAAGGGTATTTAGTTCTTTTTAGAGTTGGAAGGATTTCAGAAGAAGTATCAGAAGAATTACTTCACAAAGGTAGAAATGGTAGAAACTTTTTCTTTGGATTAAGTGAAAAAGTTGTAAGTGAAGTTGAGGAATGGTGTATTGGGGATAGGGAGTTTGAGGGGATGGAGGAAGAGATAGTTGAGTGTGTGGAGAGATGAAATTAGATGAATTATATAATGATTTGAATTCAAATAGCAATTAAAAGAAGAAGGTGTTATATATATGGATTATATATGTTTGCCAGAATGGCTTCCTAATGAAAAACATATAAAAAGTGAAATAGTTAGAAAATTTATAAAGTATGCTTCTGCAGAAGGAAATAAAAAAATTGATATGAAATATTTAAGAAAGTATTATTGTGAAGAAAAGGAAACTTATATTAAATTAGTTGATGAGTTAGCGTTAAGAGGGTTTAAGTTTATTACAAGTAAACCTAATAATATATTACCTAAAAATATAAATAGTAAAGAAATAGAATATATTTTAGTTGATAAACAAGAAGCAAATTATAAAAATATAAATTATGAGAAAATTGGTATTAGTGATTTTATGAATAGATTTATGGTTTCAGATAATCTATTTTTTAATTATATACCAATACAAGGATTTTGGAATTTAAATAAGAATATAGACATAGAGCAGCTTAAGGATGAATTTAAAAACAATGGATTTAATATTGATTATTATTCATACGATAAAGATATATGTTATGAACAAAAGGACAGTTATGATAGCGAAAATAATAATTTAATAGAAAGGAAAAAAATATATTTAGATAAAGAAAAAAACATGAAAATTGATAATATAATGATCGAAGAATTAGACCTTTCTCCTAGATCATATAATGCATTAAAACGTGCTAAAATACAGAGGGTTAAGCAATTAATAGAACTTGATTATGAAAAATTAATTTCTATCAGAAATATGGGAAAGAAATCGGTTTCTGAAATTTTAGATAAGATAGAACAAATAAAAGCTAATGGTGTAATGAGTAGTCTACCCCAAAAAAAAATTGATTTAATTGATTTAAACGTTGAAAAAACATTTATGGATGAATTAGGATTTTCAGTAAGAGCACAAAATGCTTTGTTAAATTATGGAGTTAGAGAATTTATTCAATTGGATAGATTATCGTATAAAGAGATTAGTGAGATTAAGAATTTGGGTAAAAAAACAGTAGATGAGATTTTTGTAAAGATAGATAAATGGAAAAATAGTGATAATTATAGGAATGAAGTTTTAGATTCATATATAAATATTTCTCAAAAAATTTTAGATGTTTTTGGTAAATGTTTATTAAGTAATATATATGATAATAAAGAATATAAGATATTGAGAGAATTAACCATAAATGATTTAAAGGAACTATCGTATAGGGAACTAGAAAATTTAGGAATACCTTTTTCAGTTATAATAACTTTAAAAAGTAATATAAGCGAATTAGAGCCTCCAAAGAAAATTTTGGATTCGATTGAATTTAAGGAGAGAGATGAAATTATTTTAAAAAGACGCTATCTTTTTGGAGAAACATTAGAAGAAATAGGAGAATGTGTTGATGTTACAAGAGAACGTGTGAGACAAATTATTAAAAAAGAAGAAAGTAAAATGTTTTCTAATTTACGTAGAAGTAAATTTATATATAATTTTAAACTAGCGGAAAATATAGGAATAACATTTAGTAGAGATGTAATAAGTAGTGGAGTATGTAATGATGATCTAAAACTTGCTTTATTAGAAAAAAGTAAATATTCAGTAGTAAAATATTATGAACCATTTGATATCTTTTTTACTTCAAGTAAAAATGAATTTGAAAAAGATATTTGGAATGTATTGCAGGAATGCCCTGATCAGTTTAATCTTGTGGATATAATAGATGAGGTTCTTGAGGTATGTACTAAGTATGATATAAATAACCTGGATATTTCAAATATTGAAAACTTAATTCTTGATAATGGTTTTACAATATACGGAGAAATAATTTCAAAAAAGAAATTTTGTACTGTTGATGCACTATCAATTATTTTTAGGGAATATATAGATGAGCCATTTAAAGTTAACGATGTAACAGTAGCAAAATGTTGTGAATTAGCAAAAGAATATTTAGGTTTTGACTTGCCGCAAAATAGTAGAGCATTTGAAAGTAGATTAAGGGATGTGGAAGATATTATTTTAGTAGAGCGTAGGACATTCTTTCATATAAATAAAATAGATTATGATTTACAGTTAATAGAATATATAGATAAATATCTAATGATCAAATCTCAAGAGGTTCAAAGTATTAGTATTGATGAGATTTTTGAAAAGTTTATTGTAATTTTGAAAGAAAATAATATTAGAAGCAAGATTTTACTATATTCTCTTATAAAAAGACATTTAGGTGATAAATATGATATTGGTAAAGGAAATACTCTAAATATATATTTTGATGAGAGCAAAGAAAAGGTGCCATTTAGAACGATTTTATATGATTATATTAAAGTGAATGGAGGAAGAGTAAAAAAAACAAAGATAGTAGAATCTTTAGGATGGACGAATATACGACTTGAAAATACAATTATTAATTATCAGGAATTTATTTCTCTTGGGAATGGTTTAGTTAAAATATATGAAAGAAAAAAAATGGACGATCAAACTGAAAAGTATTTACGTGATTTTATTAAGGAAAAGATAAAGAAAGGATATATTTGTGTTGAAAAGGTATATATAGATATGAAGTTTGATGGAATACTAAATAAGTTTATTTTAGAAAATGATATAGAGAATTCTATTAATTTAGCTCAAATACTTAAGATATTATTTCCTAATTTAGTTGGGCATACAATATTACTTTTCGATAGAAGTACAGGTTTTAGAAATACTGAGGATTTAATTATTAGTAAATATGATAGGGTATATAAAGAAGAGTTAAAGCAAGAGTTAATTAACTTAGGGCATAAAGAGATGACTGCATATACAATTATGTTCAAGTTATTGGAGAGAAAAAAATATGTTGAGATAGCTAGTGATGAAATTGTATTGAAGTCAAATTTTAAAATTGAAACAAATGTAATAAAATCTGTGATTAGTTATGTGAAATCTAAAATGAATAGTGATCCATATATTTCGTTATATGGATTAAGTGGATATAGAAGTAAACTACCTAAAATTCAATATAGATGGAATCCTCATTTAATTCGTACTATATTATTAAGTAATGGATTTAGGGATATTAAAAAGAAAGTTAAGGATTATCGTACAGATCGATTGATAATGGTGGAAGAGAATAATGATTTAATAAGTTTTGAAGAACTAGTTTTTCAATTGATTAAAGATGGATATGATGGAAATATGCATCAGTCGCATATATATGATTTTCTTGTTGAAAAGAATTTATTACTAGAAAAAGAGAATATTCTTGATAAAAAATTACCAGCAGAAATAAGAGAATGTGAATTAATTAATATAGATTCAGTGGGTAAAGTATCTCTTAAGGGGGACTAAGATGAATTTAAAAAATCTCAAATTAAAATATAAATATCGATCTGATACAGATTCGTTATTTGATGATTTTTATAATAAATGTCTAGAAGTTTCAAGTAAATACGATAGAGCTGTTGGATATTTTACTAGTGGAAGTATAATAACTTTAGCAAAAGGACTTGTGTCTTTTATTGATAAGGGGGGCAAAATAAGAATTGTGTGCAATCCATATATAAGTAAAAGTGATTATAATGCAATTAAAATGGGGTATAAATCAAAACAAGATATTATTATAAAGAATATGCTTGATGAAATTAAGATTACAGAAAGAAATATAGAAAGTGATCCATTAAATATTCTTGCATGGTTAATATATAAAGAAAAATTAGATATGAAAATTGCTTATACAATTAATAATTCCATTTATCATGAGAAATTTGGACTTTTTTATGATGATGAAGGAAATAGTATTTCATTTTCTGGTTCATCAAATGAAACTATTGGTGGATTGGTTAATAATTTTGAAAAAATTGATGTTTATTATAGAGATTTTGAACTAGATAGAATAAATGATGCAATAAATGATTTTGAAAAATTATGGAATAATGAAACAAGTGGATTAGTAGTTGAAGAATTACCTGAAAAAATAAAAAATAGAATTATGACAAACAAAAAAAAAATTATCTAAAAAACAATAAAGAAATTAAGCCTAGAGATTATCAATTAGAGGCAATTGCAGCATTAAAAGAAAATAATTGGTATGGGATTTTAAATATGGCTACAGGAACAGGTAAAACAATTACTAGTTTAATTTGTGCCAAGCAATACTTAAAAGAAAATAAAAGAATATTTTTAATTATTCTAGTACCGTTAAGACATTTAGCAGAACAATGGGAAAGTAATTTAAAAACTGTTGGGTTTAATAATTGCTTAAAATGTTATGATTTGAAATCAAAATGGATTAATAAGTACGATACAATTGTTAGGGATTTTAACCTAGGAATTACAAAAGTTGAATGTGTTATAGCTGTGTATAAAACAGCATCAACGAAGGATTTTCAAGCTATTACAACAAAAATAAGAAACAATTCAGTTTTAATTGCAGACGAATGTCATAATTTTGGAATGAAGAGTTTTGAGAAACACCAATTAAATAATATTTCTTCAAGAATTGGATTATCAGCTACTCCTGAAAGATGGTTTGACGAGGAAGGAACAGAACGATTATTTCAATATTTTTCTAAAGTAGTTTATGAATATGATATTCAAAAGGCAATAGATAATCGTGCACTTGTTCCATATGAATATGAGCCTATTGTAGTAGATTTATTAACTGAAGAGCTTAAAAAATACGAGCGGTTAACAACACAACTTATTAGATTAATAAATACTAAAGATAAAAGTAAAGAAGAAAGAATTGAAAAATTGAATAGGGAAAGAAGTTTAATTATTTCGAAAGCATATCAGAAGAAAATATTGTTATATAGTATGCTGAAAACCACAGGAGTTAATGAAATAAGTCATACATTAGTATATTGTGCACCTGGTGAAATAGATGATATAACTTACAATATAAGTAATTTGGATATAAAAGTACATAGATTTAATAGTAAAGTTAAGCCTAAGGATAGAATACAAATCCTTGAAGCGTTTGATAAAAAAGAAATTCAGGTGTTGGTAGCAATTAAATGTTTAGATGAAGGTGTTGATATACCGAATACTAGAGTTGCTTATTTTTTAGCTAGTACGTCTAATCCTAGAGAATTTGTACAGAGAAGGGGAAGAGTGTTGCGTAAAGCAAATGGAAAGACAAAAGCAAAAATCTATGATTTTATAGTTTTGCCTACAAATGTTAATGAGATAACATTTAAAAGAATTGCATATAAAGAAATGCCTAGATTCGCTGAATTTTCAAAATATGCAATCAATAAATATATCGCAAGAAATAAAGTTAAAGGAATTCTCGAGAAAGTTGAATTGGAATACCTTATGGATAAGCTTCCTTGGGAATTGTACAAAGAAATGAAAGAATTATATAGGAGGTAAGATATGGATTTAAATATTAATTTAAGAGCTAAAATAGAAGGATTTCCGGATGATTTAAAGGAAATCGCTAGTTTGTTATTAGATGAATTAGAAAAAGGAAATAAAAAAGAATCACAAATTATTGAAATGATAAAGGAAGAGATTAGAGAGTTAGTATTAGAGGAGGAGCAAAAATGAAATTAATTGAAATTGATTTAACAGATTTTAGACAATTTTATGGAAAGCAAATCCCTATAAAATTAGCTGCTGATAATAAAAACATAACAATTATATTTGGTGAAAATGGGGAAGGAAAAACAGGTATTTTTAGAGCTTTAATGTTTGCTTTATTTGGCACACGATATCTTTCACAGGATAATGAAAAAGATGATATACATTTAGTGAATTTATTGAAATTAAAAGAAAATGAAGGTAATCCTGTTACAGCTAATGTAACTGTTGTTTTTGGTCAGGGATTAAAAGTATGGAGAATTTCTCGTGATATTATGGGGTACCAAGCAGGAAAAAAAGTTATAGAGAAAATGGGAAATATTAAATTAAATGAAATAGATGAGAATGGTAATTTGTCTCCAAATACTATAGAGGATGAAAATGTAGTAAGTGGGATAATTAATAAGATTATTGATGAAAAGATAAAAGATTTTTTCTTGTTTGATGGTGAAAAGATAGAAACTTTAGCAAAGACTAATAGTGATGTGAAAAAAGAAATTAAAGCTGCAATAATTAAACTACTTCAAATTGATAAAATAGATTTAGCGAAAGATATTTTAGAAAAAATGTATAGGAAAGAACAGCGAAGAATTACAGAGAAATCTAGCAATATTGATGTTCAACAGGCTCAAAAGAGCAAGAGTTATATTGAAGAAGAATTAAAAAATATTCAAGAACTTATGGAAACATATAAAGAAAATCAAAGACTATGTCAAAAAGAAATTGAAGAAACCGATAGAAAATTATCTGAAACAAAACCAATAAGGGAATTACAAAATAAAATTGAAGAAAAGAAAAAAGAGAAAGATGCAAAATGTGAATTACTATATGCTCATAAAAGGGCATTGAAAGAATCGTATTTCAATGAAGGACATTTTTTAGTGATGAAAGATGTTTATGGAAATACCAAATTGTATCTTAATCAATTACTTACGGAGCAGAATGATTTAGTTTCTATCGAAGTAATAGAGAAGATTTTACGCGAAGGAAAATGTATTTGTGGGACAGATATTAATTCTTCAAAGGAAGTATTAGAAAAAATACAATTACTAAAAACTCAATATAGTAGATCAAAATTGACACCATTTATCGGACAAGTTAATGGCGTGATTTATGATTTTGAGAAGAGGAATGATGAAGTAGTTGATAATTTGCGTGAGAAATTAAGTAAAATTAGAGAAGTTAAAGATGAAGTGGATGATATTGATCAGCAAATTAGTGAACTATTAAAAGAAAAAAAAGAGCGATCACGTGATGAGAAAAACTTAAGTGAATTAGAAAACAAACTTGATGATAAAAAAATAGAGTTGGCTAGAATCAGATCTGAAATAAATAGATTAAACGATAAAACAGATCAATTAGAGTCTGATTTAAAGGAAGCAATAAGAAAACTTGATGAAATAATTTCGGCGGATACAACTTTGAGAAAAGATAGAAAGCGTCTAGATTATATTGCTAGATTGAGTGATGAATTTAATAAGTTATTTATTGAGTATAGTGATGAAATGAGAAAAGAATTAATGAAAACTACTACAGAAATTTTTAAAACTCTAATTAATAAGAAAGATCGTGAACTTATTGAAAGGGTAGAAATAAATGAAAAATATGAATTAGAGCTTCATAATTGGAATGGGACAAAAATTACGCAGGATATTTCACAAGGTCAAAGGCAGATCGTTGCATTATCATTTATTACTGCATTAGCAAAAGTTGCAGCTGATGGAAGAGACAATATTGATTTTCCGTTGTTTATGGATACACCATTTGGAAGGATGAGTGGGACTAACAGAGATAATCTTATCAAAAATATTCCTAATCTTGCTTCACAATGGATATTATTACTTACAGATACTGAGTTTTCTCAATCAGAAGAAATTATGGTTAAATCTACAAATAAACTTGGTAGATGGTATAGACTTGAGCAAAAGAAGGTATATCATACAGATATAGTTGAAGTGAATTTGAATGATACAATGGCTACGAGGAGGTAATCAAATGGATTTTTTAGCAGAACAACAGTTGTTTTATACAAGCAAAAAATATGAAACAATATACAAATATTTAAATGAAAATCTAGGGATAAAATATCATGAGTTATTTACGTTAGTTGCTTCTATAGGATTTGTAAATGATAGGCAAATTAAATTTGAAAAGAGAGGAAGAGAATTTAGAAGTAATTATTTAAATAATCAACAGAAAGCTAGCATCTATTCAATTATTTTAAATGATCCTGAATTAGGAAAACAAATTGAAATGTTTAATGATAAGAATTTTAATTTACAGTGTAGAAAAAAACTTGAAGAATATGCTGAAGGTGGTATGGAAATTCTTGTAGAGGAAGTTTTTAAAAACAAATGGAATGGTACGTCATTGGATTCTGATTATGATGAATATGATGTTGATATAATGTCATATTTCCTTGAGTATACAATGAAAGTTCCTTTTTAATATTTGTTTCAAATGGCATGTTAATTATTATAAAATAAAACAAAATTTTATATTTTAAAACTATCAGGGAGGTACTATTTATTATGATAGGTATTTTACATTTAAGTGATATACATATTAAAAGTGATAAAGACAAAGTATTGGATAAGTGTGAAGCTATTACTAATTCAATTCAGAATGAAGTTAATAAGTTAGATAAGCTTATAATTTTAGTTACCGGTGATATTGCTTTTTCAGGAATTAACGATCAGTATGAAATTGCATATTGTTTTTTAGATGATATTAAAAATAACCTTCAGAAGAAAATAGAAATTGATATTCTTACTTGCCCTGGTAATCATGATTGTAAATTTTCAGATGATGATGATGATGAGAATGTAAGAGATACGATAATAGAGAAACTCTTAGAAACTAATGTAATAAATAATAAAATAATTGATATATGCTGTGAGGTTCAAGATGAATATTTTGAATTTGATAATGTTATTAGTGAGTCAAAAGTTAATATTATATATACTGATAAACTATTAAAAATAAATAAATATAATATAAATGAACAGAAGATATATTTTATTAGGTTAAATACATCATGGATTTCTCATAAAAAGGAAGTTCCTAGTAAGATATATTTCCCAATAAAACGATATGAAGAAATAATTAAAAAATGTAGTGACGGAGTAGTTATATCATATTTCCATCATCCAAGTAATTGGTGTCATCCTAATGAAACCAATTACTTGGATGATAAAATTGAGAGTATATCAGATTTTGTTTTTTTAGGACACGAGCATACAGAAAAAGAGGTTATTAAGGAATGTGGTAAGAATAAAGTTGTGTATATTAAGGGAGATGCTTTACAAGAAAATGAAAAAAGTGATACAAGTGGATTTAGTTTCATGATTATTGATTCAAATAAAGGAGTATATAAAAATTTAAAATATTCTTATAAGAAAGATATCTACTACCAAAGTATTGAAGCTGACTGGAAAAATTATAATAATATAAAAGAGAAAAAGGAAAATAAATATAAATTATCAGATGAAAATATTAACTTTTTAACAGATGTAGGTGTTAATTTAAATCATCCAAGAAAAGATAAATTATCACTTACTGATATTTTTGTATACCCAAATTTGGAAATTATAAATATAAATCAAAAGGAGGAAATAGCAAAACAAAAGAGTTACTTGAATTCAAAAAATCTTATGATAAATGAAAATACAGATAATCACATACTTATCTTAGGAGAAAAAAAATTTGGAAAGACGGGTCTTGCAAAAAAACTATATTTAGATTATTTTAATCAAGAGTTATGTCCTATATATATAAATGGTTTATCAATTAAGAATAAATATTGTAATAATATTGAGGACTTAGTATTAAAGGTATTTTCAAATCAGTATATTGATGATAAAAAAGAATATTTTAAGCAATTGGATAATAATAAAAAGATTATAATGATAGATGATATTGATAAAATTCGTGTACCACCAAAACTAAAGCAAAATTTAATAGCAAATATTAGTGCTGTATTTCCTAACGTTATTTTATTTTCTAATGCTCTTTTCGATATTGAAGAACTTTTGAATTCAGATAATGAAATGATTATAAATACTATGTATAAACAATATACAATTAAAAACTTTGGATATACATTAAAAAATGAACTAATTCATAAATGGAATATAATGGGACAAAAAGACTTATATGATGATGAAGATTTAATATCAAAAGATGATGAAACATTTAGAAATATAAGTACAATTATAGGTAATAATTATATGCCGTCAGTACCTTTTTATTTACTAATTATTCTACAAGCATTGGAATCAGGAAATGAACATAGTTTTAAAGATAGCGCTTATGGTCATTATTATGAATTTTTAATATTCCAAACTTTAAATAAGATTAGCGATATTCAAGGAGATGTAGATGCAATTAAGAATTTTATTGTAATGTTAGCTAGAGAATTTTACAATAAATCTATAACCAAAATATCGGAAGTAGAATTAAAAGAATTTCACGAGAAGTTTTGTAATGATTATAGGATAAGTAGAACATTTAAAAAGTTTGTTGATTTTGATAGCATAATTAGCAATTTGTGTATAGCTAATATATTAAAATATCAATACGGTACATATAAATTTAGTTATGATTATATTTATTATTATTGTATTGGTAAATATTTTGCTGAAAATATTTTTGAGGAAGAAACTAAGAATGTATTATCGCAAATGATATCTAAATTATACATTGAGGAGAATGCGAATACAGTACTATTTATCATACATCATACAAAAAATAGTTTTATTATAAAAGAATTGATTAATAACTCAAAAGATGTTTTTATTGAACATGAGTGTGTTAAGATAGAAGATGATATTGCGTTTGTAAATGATTTGCAATGTGAAGTTCCCAAATTAATTATAGGTAAAATTAATTTAATTAAGGAAAGAGCAGAAAAATTTGATAAATTAGATAAAGCTGCAGAAAATATAAATACAGTAGAACAAGAAATTGCTTCAACTAAGGAAATAGAATCAAGCGAAGAAAAAATAATAATGAATAAAATAAATCAATTGAATTTTGCATTTAAGTCGATGGAAATTTTAGGGCAAGTACTTAAGAATTATTGGGGTTCTTTAGAAGGTATTGTAAGGAAAGAAATTGGGAAGGAACTATATTTACTTGGTTTGAGAAGCTTGAGGGAAATTTATAAAGCTTTTGAAAGTTCTAAGAATAAACTAGCTATTAGTATTAATAGAACTTTTGAAGAAAGAAATATTAAAGATCCAGAAAAAAGACAAAAGAAAACAAAGCAAATGTTATTTATCTTTGTAAGTTTAGTTACTCAATCTTATATATATAAAATAGCTTCATGCATAGGTGACGATAAGTTATCTGAAACATTTAATGATATTGAGGACGAATTAGACTTTAATTCAGTAAGATTAGTTAACTTAGCAATAAAATTAGAGTTTTTTAATGAAGAATTTCCATATTCATATGCAGAGAACTTAATAAAATCACATAAAAATAATTTTCTGTCTGACTTTTTAATAAAAAATATGATAAGAGAATACTTATACATGTATAAAACTTCAGCAGCTGAAAAAAGTAAAATAGCATCTTTAATAGGAGCATCAATTAAAGATATAAACATTCATGAGATTGAATCAATAGTTGGTAAAAAATAAGATATATAGAAAGACCAACCCTAGGTTTTCGCAAAAACTCATGGGGAGTAAAATTTTATTATAATAAACAAATAAATGAATTTCTAACGCAATCCATTTATTGGCAACACCCTCGAAGAAAAGTCTGCCTACAGGCAGACTAAGCCCCCTCATAGCCATCAACCTAAGAATACAATTTTATTCCAATGCTTGATGGCTATTTTAATTTATACAATTGGAAATTAAAT